>JAHEGQ010000115.1:0-7897 GCA_024645025.1 Sphingomonadaceae bacterium | reverse complement strand
CTGCCAGCCAATAACGGTGATAGCCCGCCGCATCGCAGGCGCGGGCAAGGTCCAGCGTATTGGCCAGCGCGTCGGCCGCAGTCTGCCCTTCCTCGATGGGCGTTTGGTCCAGAACGGAGAGTCGATAAGCCTGTGTCACGACGCTAATTTAGCGTTCCTGCCGCAGGATGAAAGCCAAAGCTTGTCAAGCCGGACGCGCGCGCGTAACCACGCCCTCGAACACTCCAGCCGGACACAAGGGACGATGAGCGAAACCGACGCCCCCCATCTTGCCGATCCGGTTGTGGAAACCCAGCTCGACGAAGATGATCACCTGAAGCGCGAATTCGTGCGCGACGTGCTCGGCGCTGTCGCTGCAGGTGATGATCGCGGCGCGCGCACCTTGGTCGCGCCGCTGCACCCCGCCGATATTGCCGACCTGATCGAACAAGCCCCCGCCGATGACCGGCGCGAACTGGTGCGCGCGCTGTCTGACCTGATCGACGCCGATGTCATCGCCGAGATGAACGATTATGTGCGCGAAGAGCTGATCGACAGCCTCGCGCCCGAACAGGTCGCCAATATCGCGGCCGAACTCGATACCGACGACGCCGTCGCCATCATCGAGGACATGGAAGAGGATGACCAGCGCGCCGTTTTGCGGGCACTGGCGCCCGATGATCGCGCCGCCATTGAAGAAGCGCTGTCCTATCCGGAAGAATCCGCCGGCCGCTTGATGCAGCGCGAGCTGATCGCGGTGCCAGAACATTGGACCGTTGGCCAAGTTATTGATTATCTGCGTGAAAACCATGATCTAACGACCGACTTCTGGGAAGTCTTTGTCGTTGATCCACAGCACCGACCGGTGGGCACCTGCCAGTTGAGCTGGGTGCTGCGCACCCCCCGCGGCGTTGGCATGATGGATGTCATGAAGCGCGAACAGACGCTGATCCCGGTGGAGATGGATCAGGAAGAAGTCGCGCTGCGCTTCCAAAAATATGGCCTGATTTCGGCGGCGGTTGTCGATCCTTCGGGACGGTTGGTCGGGATGATCACGGTCGATGACGTCGTCCACATTATTCAAGAGGAAGCCAGCGAAGATATTCTGAAGCTGTCGGGCGCTGGCGAAGGCGATATTAACGAGCCAATCCTGCTGACCGTGCGGACCCGCCTGACCTGGCTGATCGTCAATCTAGGGACGGCTGTCATCGCAGCGTCGGTTGTTGGCCTGTTTCAGGGCGAGATTGCCAAGTTCGCGTTGCTTGCGGTGCTGATGCCGATCGTGTCGGGCATGGGCGGCAATGCGGGAACCCAAACGCTCGCCGTGGTTGTGCGTGCCATTGCTACCAATGAGCTGACCAGTTCCAACACCCTGCGCATGATCCGTCGGGAATTGTGGATCGCGCTAACGAACGGCGTGTCGCTGGGGCTTTTGATCGGGTCGGCTGTTGCGCTTTTATACGGCAACCCAACTTTGGGGCTGGTGATGGGCGCGGCGATGATCATCAACAATCTTGTCGCCGGGCTGGCCGGCATCATGATCCCCGTCACGCTGGACCGGCTGGATGTGGACCCCGCCGTTTCCTCGGCGGTCTTCGTCACCATGATGACCGACGTCATGGGCTTTTTCAGCTTTTTGGGCCTTGCGACACTGGCTGGCCTGGCTGGCTGATGCCCCTTCACCTGACGCGGGTCGCCTATGGCGCGACATCTATGGCAGAGCTTGTGCGTCGCATTGCGGACCGCGCAATCGCTGGCGAGGTGCGGCTGACCACGCGATTCTTGCCCAAGCGCCATGCCGAAATCGCGGGCAGCGGGGCGCTCTATTGGATCGTGAAGCACCAGCTTGTCGGGCGCTCCCGCATCCTACGCTTTGACGCGACGCCTGAGGGTCGCACCGATATTGTGCTGGAAGCACGTTTCATTCCTGTCCGCCCTTTGCCGCGCCGCGCACATCAAGGCTGGCGCTATCTGGAGGCCAGCGACGCGCCCGAAGATCTGGGCAGCGATACGCCCGATGCCGCAGCCCTGCCCGAAAACCTGTTGCGCGACCTGGCAGACCTCGCGCTGATTTAAGGCGCGCAGTGCACCGCGCCCGCCCCAGAGCTGGACATATCGCACCGGGCGCCACCCGTCACATCAATATCCCCCACGCCTGATATTCCCCCTGTCACGCGCTCTGAAACATGCGCCCGGATGTCACCAACACCCGAAACGTCCAACCGGGCAAGGCGGGCGTTCAGATTTCGCGCATCCACGTCACCCGTTCCAGAAACCGCAAGCGTCACTTGATCCGCTTCGCCGGACAGGCTGACATCCCCGGTGCCGGAAATATGAACCTCTAGGGCCTGAACGGATGCGCTCTGGATCTTGAGATCTCCCGCCCCCGACACATCGGCAACGAACCGCTCGCCTTTAATCGGCGCAAGCACATCAGCGTCCCCCGCGCCCGACAGCGCAACGCCGTGCACGACAGGCATGGTGATCGTTATGTGCACGGACCCCTTGTTGGTGTCCCAATGCCAGCCTTTTCTTGGCTTGCGGCCCAGCTTGAGCACACCATGCTCAACCCGAAGATCCAGCTGGTCCAGCGCCTCTTGCGGTCCTTCCGCCGTCACCGCAAAGCGCGGGCCCGGCAAAATGCGGATCGAATCGGGGCCCATCAAGGCGACCTGATCAAAATTGCTGAGATCAAAGCTTGCCGTCGACGCCAAGGCTGGGGCCTGTGAACAGGCCGCAAGCGCTGTCAGGCTGGAAAGAAACAGTATACGCATCGCACTCTCCCAACTGTATTGTCGATATAATACAGTTGGGGACCGATAAGGGCAAGTCGACGGCAAAAAAAAGGCGGCCCAAAAGCCGCCTTTTTGCACTGCCCCGCGCAGTCCACCCGATCAGGCGGCTTCGCTCGCCTTATGATATTGAGGCGCGGCCTTTTTCAGAATGTCGATAATCTTGGCGGCGGCCGCCTTTTCATCGGTCTGTTCCATTGCCGCGAGTTCGCGGGCCAGACGGCTCGTTGCGCCTTCGAAAATCTGGCGTTCGGAATAGCTTTGTTCCGGCGCGTCTTCCGGGCGGAACAGGTCGCGCACGACTTCCGCAATCGACACAAGGTCACCGGAATTGATCTTGGCTTCATATTCCTGCGCCCGGCGCGACCACATGGTGCGCTTCACCTTGGGCTTGCCCTTCAGCGTCGCCAGCGCCTCATTCATCTGCTTGTCCGACGACAGCTTGCGCATCCCGACGCTTTCGGCCTTGTTGGTGGGCACGCGCAGCGTCATTTTTTCCTTTTCGAAGCGCAGAACATAAAGCTCCAGCGCCATGCCCGCGATCTCAGAGCTTTGCAGTTCGATGACACGGCCAACGCCGTGCTTGGGGTAAACAACATAATCGCCGACGACGAAATTGAGCGCGTTGGAAGACATTTTCTGCGACCTTTCTAACCGATTCGCCTGCCGTTCTCCGCAAAAGCCACCCAGCCGCTGCTGCGGCACCCGGCTCAGGAGATCGAGGCAGGAACACTCCGTTCGGCGCGGGGACAATCCCGCTTACGATGGTAATTATAACAGAGTCGCCGCAAAATTACCAGTGTCCCGATAGATATGCGCGCCAAGCCCGCACAACCGCCGTGCATTCAATGTCGATCAGCCCGCTGGAGAAACAGCCGGCGCCAACGCGACGGGCGGGACATTCAGGTCTTTACGGGCCTTTGCAAAGGCGGCGATCACCGGCGCGTCCCAACTATAGAGGTCGGGGAAACTTTGCAGCGGACCGGTCCCTGCGGTCGCAATCGTAAAATAGCCGATGTAAACCGGGATCGGTTCCTTGAATGGCGCGCGCGCGGTGTCCCCAGCCCGGATAAGCTCGACAAGATTATCGGCAATCTTGTTGCGTGCATCAGCATCGTCAAGGCGCTGGCCGGACTGCAACAGGCTAAGCAGGATGCCAAATTCAAATGCGCGCTCAGTTCGCAGACATCCATGGCTATAAGCCCGCGGATTGTTCGCAAACAACGCCTTGTTGGGCGTGTCGTGCAAGAAGATCGCGTGTGGATTGGGCATATCAAGCTTCAACTGGCCCAAAGCCGCTGTCGGTCCCGGCTTTTGCACGACAGACAAGGTCTTGCCTTCTCCCGTCCAGACATAGCCGCGCGCGCGCGCCTTGGCCGGATCGCGCGCGATGAGCGGGCCAACTTCCTGCTTGATGATGCTTTGTGGCAGCACCCAGGGGGGATGCACAACAATGCCGACCGCGGGCGCCGAAATTTGCGGGGTTGGGGTATCCAGCTTGCCAACGATCACCCGATAGGCGGCGATGTTGCGCCCATAGGTGTTAATGCGGACCATATATTCCGGGATATTGGCCAGAACATGCTTCACGCCCAGCGATTGGGGCAGCCACCGCCAGCGATCCAGATTGGCGCGCAGTCGGGCAATCTTGGTGGTGCTGGTCGCCGGCGTTTTGGCCAATTCTGCCTTTAACGCCGCATAATCGGGGTGCTTGGGTTCCAACCGGGTCAGCGCGCCATCAATATCATGGCTTTCAAGGCCCACTTGCAGGGCGATGTCGAGCGGCAGCGTCTTGGCATCGGTATCATTGATGAACCAATCGCCGCGCGCGCTAAGGGGGGTGCGGCCATCCCGCAGGTCGGTCGCCAAATCGGTGAACAACCGCGTTGCCAGCGCATCAAGATCCGCCCCTTCGCCACCGTCGATCGCCGCTTTGAGCGCGGCAGGCTCATAATCGGCGGGCAACAGGCCACGCTTGCCGATGGACAGGATCACCGCCAGCAATTGGCGGGCGTCGCCGAGCGCCCAATGCGGGGCAACAACAGGCGCCTCTTCCTCCATTGCGGTCGGCGGCGTAGCGCCAATAATGCCCTGCGCCTGCGGCAATTCCACCGGGCCGGGTGGGGGTGGCAGCGCAATCGGCGGCGGGGTTTGGCTGGTGCCTTGGGGTTGCGCGGCGGCCAGACGCGCCGCTTCGCTGCCCAGTAAAGAGGCCATCACAAGGGCAGAAAGACGCGCATTCAAGGCCATGGGTTTGTCCTGCGGCAATAAGAAATTCTTTTTCGTGAGATGCCCGAACAGACAGGTCAATTGCAAGCGATGAGACATTTTCCCACCATATTTGTTCAAGATTTACTTAACCTTGCTGAACAAATGCCCTGAAAGGTCAAAAAGCTACCCCAAAAAAGCTCGGCGGAAGGATGAAATTAACCAATTAAGGCTAACAGCAGGGCTCGCTCTCAAAGGGGTTTCTGCGTGCAACAGGTTTATCACTCCCTCCGCCTTTACCTGACCAACAGGAAAGACCGGCCGTTTTTCCTAATGCTGGCAATTGTGCTGCTGCTCGCCACACAGGGCGCTTTTTCGCCCTTGGACGATATTCTGCGCCTAACGCACATCCGGGCACGCGTGCATCCGGGCCATGGCGCGGTCGCCATTGTGTCCATTGACGAGGCGGCAACCGCCCAACAGGGGCCATGGCCTTGGCCACGCGCGAAGGTTGCGCAATTGGTGCGCGCGCTGAAAGCATCGGGGGTCCGTCAGGTGGCCTTTGAAAACGGCTTCCCCACCACGAATGACCCCATCGGCACCCGTGATCTTGTCCAAGCGCTGGACAGCCTTCCAGAACCCGCCATTCTGGGAACAAAGGTCAGCCAGAGCACGGTCGGCAGCCAATTCCAAATTGCTTCACCCGATCCTCTTTTCTCCAAAAACGCGCTGGTTGCGGTGAGAACGCTTGAGCCGGATGCCTTTGGCCGCATCTGGACGGTGCGCGGCGCCTATCAGGCCAATGGACGGTCGGTGCCATCGCTTGCGGCGGCCTTGTCCGGCACCAAGCCCAGACCCGGAAAATATGTAATTGATTATGCCATTGATCCGTCCAGCATCGTGCAGCTGAGCGCGGCGGATGTCTTGGCGGGTCACGCCGGCAAGCAATTATCGGGCCGCCGCGTCCTGATCTCATCGATCCGCGATAACATTCCACTTCCCGGCATTGGCGGCGCTCAAATGGCCATGATCCACGTCCTGGGGGCGGAAACCATGGCGGCCGGGCCCCAATATGATTTGGGGACGCTGCCCGCGCTGATGCTGGGCTTGGGCCTTGCCGTGACCCTGTGGTTTGGGCGTCGGCGCTTTGCGCTGGCCGCGCTGGCCACCGCGATTGCAGCTTTTGGCCTGCTGCCGATCTGGCTGGAATCGCACCGTATCTTCCTCAACACGGGAACAGCAGGCGCACTGATCGTCGTGATCGCGCTGCTGCGGCTGTGGCACCATTACCGCCATGATGGGGAGAGGACAAATCAGTTTTCGGGCCTCCCCAATTTGCTGGCGCTGCGTGAATATCCCCTGTCTTCCAAAGATGTGGTGATTGCCATCCGCATCAAAAACTATCCGCAATTGACGGCCGCGCTGCCGCGGCAAGAAGCGGTCTTGGCCCAACAGATCATCCAGCGCCTCAAGGCGGGGGGCACAACGCCGCTCTTCCATGGAGACGAGGGGCTGTTGTGCTGGATCGCCGGACAGGATTTGGCCGCCGATCTGGCCCAACATCTGGAAGCGATGCACAATCTGTTTCTGATGCCAGTCACGATTGGCACGGCCCAGGTCGATATCGCGCTGGCCTTTGGCGTTGATACAACGCCATCCGATGATGCTGCCTTGCGCTTTGCAAGCGCCCTGATGGCTGCCGATGAAGCCGCCAATACGGGCGCGCGGTGGAAATATTTTGACACGCGCCGCCATGATGAGGCGGAATGGAAAGCCTCGCTTTTGGGCAAGCTGGATGCCGCCATTGATAGCGGCGAAGTCTGGGTAGCATTTCAACCCAAGCAGGACATTCGCCAAGGCCGCGTAGCCGGGGCAGAGGCGCTGGCACGCTGGACCCATCCGGAACGCGGCATGATTCCCCCCGATGCGTTTATTCCCGTGGCGGAAACGCATGGCCGCATCGATAAGCTGACCTATTTCGTCCTTGATCAATCCTTGGCGCTGGCCGCCACGATGGCGCCAGATTTCAACATCGCGGTCAATTTATCCGCGTGCATGTTCAGCCGGGCAGACTTCGTCCCGCGGCTGGCCAAGATGCTCAAACAGGCGGGCGTTTCCCCCGGGCAGCTGACGCTGGAAGTGACCGAATCCGCCGCCGCCCAAAGCGAAGAGGCAATGATCCAGACACTGGACGCGCTGGTCGCGCTGGGCGTGACCATTGCCATTGACGATTATGGCACCGGCTACAGCACGCTCGACTATCTGAAGAAGATCCGCGCAACCGAATTGAAAATCGACCGCAGCTTTGTGGCGGCGATGACCAAAAGCCGCTCCGACCGGCTTTTGGTCAACGCGACCATTCGGCTGGCCCATTCCCTTGGCCAAAGCGTCGTGGCGGAAGGCGTCGAAACCGCCGAAACGCTGGATCTGTTGCGCCGGATGAATTGCGACGAGGCACAGGGCTATCTGATCGCGCGACCGATGCCTCAGGCCGATTTTCTGAGCTTCATGGCAGCGCACGCCGCCAGCCACGCGGCCTGAGCCCTAACTTGTCTCATCCGACCCCACTCCACAGTCTTTTCCTGTCGCCAAAAGCGCGACCAATTTTGAAAGGGAAATGAACTATGAAGAAATCAAATCAAGCCGCCCAAGGCCGCGTCTGGGGCATTTGGAACTGGCTGGGCTGCGGCCATTGGGATGGCTATTTGTTGAACTAATCAAATCGATTCAGCATTTCATTTGAAATGCTTGGCTTGGGGCTCCGGCGACGGCCGGGGCCCTTTTTTTTGGTTCTGCCCGCGCGCGGCAGATGCGATCAACACCCCAAGGCGAAAAATGGCGTCAACCGGCCCGCGCGGCGACTCGGATGCCGCAGGCAACGCCCTGCAAAAGGTACAAAGGCGACATTTTGGGCGCGC
>JAHEGQ010000110.1 GCA_024645025.1 Sphingomonadaceae bacterium | reverse complement strand
AGATATTTTTCCAGATAGACGGTCGCATCGCCAAAGGCGGCCTTCGCCTCTGTCCCAGCCTGCTGCATCTGGGTTTCAAGCTCTTCCTCGGTCCAGACGACCTTCATACCGCGCCCACCGCCACCGGAGGCCGCCTTGATGATGACGGGATAGCCGACCTCGCGCGCCAAGCGCTTGGCCTCGGCCACATCTTCAATGGCGCCATCTGATCCAGGGACAAGCGGCAGGCCCAGCGCACCCGCTGTCTTCTTGGCCATCACCTTGTCGCCCATCGTGCGGATATGTTCCGGCTTCGGGCCGATAAAGATCAGCTTATGGTCTTCGATGATATCCGCGAAGCGCGCATTTTCTGACAGAAAGCCATAGCCCGGATGGATGGCATCCGCGCCCGAGATTTCGGCCGCCGAAATGATCGCCGGAATGTTGAGATAGCTATCCTTTGCGGCGGGCGGGCCAATGCAAATGGCTTCATCGGCCAAGCGGACGTGCATCGCATCGGCGTCTGCCGTTGAATGCACGGCGACCGTCTTGATGCCCATTTCATGCGCGGCACGGTGGATGCGCAGCGCGATTTCGCCGCGATTGGCGATCAAAAGTTTCTCGATTGTCATGGCCTGCCCCTTCGCGCGTCGGTGCGGTGCTTATTCGATGATCGCGAGCGGTTGGTCGAACTCAACGGGCTGGCCGTTGGCGACAAGCATCTGCGTCACCTTGCCGCTGCGCGGCGCGAGGATCGGGTTCATCACCTTCATGGCTTCGATGATCACCAGCGTGTCGCCTTCCTTCACGCTGTCGCCAACCGCTACAAAGGATGCAGCTTCAGGCGATGGGGCGAGATAAACCGTGCCGACCATCGGCGATTTGACCGCACCGGGATGATCTGCCGGGGCTGCGACGGGGGCCGGGGCGGCCGCAGCGGGCGCTGCCGCGGGCGCCGCAACAGGCGCGGGGGCCGGGGCAGCCGCAACCGCGACGGCCTGCATCGTGCGGGCGACGCGGATCTTGCGATCGTTATCCTCCACCTCAATCTCGGTCAGGCCCGTATCGTTCAGCAGTTCGGCCAGTTGCCGAACCAATTTAACGTCAACCTGCATAGTCCCCGTTCTCTCTGCCATTTGACCCCCAAAGGATGATGTTGCCCGGCCCTTTGTCAGAGCTTTGCCGCTACGTCCAGCGCGAGCGTGTAGCTTAAGGCCCCGAAGCCGGCGATGGTGCCGTGCGCGGCTTGGCCAACATAGGATGTGTGGCGAAACGCCTCGCGCCGATGCGGATTGGAAAGATGCACCTCGATCACCGGCACCGAAACCGCCTTGATCGCATCCAACAGCGCCACCGATGTGTGCGTATAGGCTCCGGCGTTTAAAATCACCGCCTTGGCGCCCATGGCCTGCGCTTCGTGCAGCCAATCGACCAGATGGCCTTCATGGTTGGATTGGCGGACATCGACGGATAGGCCCAGCGCCAACGCCTGGTCTTCCAGCTGACCGGCAATGTCATCCAGCGTTGTCGACCCGTAAATTTCAGGTTCCCGCGTGCCGAGCAGGTTCAGGTTCGGCCCGTTCAGGACGTAAATGACAGGCTTTGCGGCCATGCAAGCAGCTCCCCACCGGGTATCGGTTGCGACATTGGATCCCTCCCCTATATGGACGCGGAGCAAAAGGCAAAGGAATGGACGGCTTTTCCATGATTTCGATCCAGCTCAATGGCGAACCGCGCAACGTTGCGCCGGGCATCAGCATCGCGCAGCTTGTCGCAGAAATCGGGCTTGACCCGGCCAAGGTCGCGGTGGAGCGCAACCTTGAAATCGTGCCGCGGTCAACGCTGGCCGATGTCGCTGTTCAGGCGGACGATCAACTGGAAATCGTGCATTTTGTCGGCGGCGGTGCCGAAGAGGACAGCTGGAGCGTCGCGGGCCGCACCTTCCGGTCGCGCCTGATTGTGGGCACGGGCAAATATAAGGACTTCGCCCAGAACGCGGCCGCGCTGGAAGCGTCGGGCGCCGAAATCATCACGGTCGCCGTCCGCCGGGTCAATGTATCAGACCCCAAAGCGCCGATGCTGACCGACTTTATCGACCCGAAAAAATACACCTATCTGCCCAATACAGCGGGTTGCTTCACGGCCGACGACGCCATTCGCACACTGCGTCTGGCGCGCGAGGCTGGCGGCTGGGATCTGGTGAAGCTGGAGGTGCTGGGCGAAGCACGCACGCTCTACCCGGATATGCGCGAAACGCTGAAGGCAACCGAAGTCTTGGTGAAAGAAGGCTTTAAGCCGATGGTTTATTGCGTCGATGATCCGATTGCCGCCAAGCAACTGGAAGACGCCGGCGCCGTTGCCATCATGCCCTTGGGCGCGCCCATTGGCTCTGGCCTTGGCATCCAGAACCGCGTGACCATCCGTCTCATCATCGAAGGGGCCAATGTCCCCGTACTCGTCGATGCAGGTGTCGGCACTGCGTCTGACGCGGCGGTGGCGATGGAACTGGGCTGCGAGGGCGTGTTGATGAATACCGCCATCGCCGAAGCGAAAGACCCGGTGATGATGGCCCGCGCCATGAAGCTGGCGGTGGAAAGCGGGCGCCTTGCCTATCGCGCCGGGCGGATGGGACGGCGCATGTATGCTGACCCGTCTTCTCCGCTTGCCGGGCTGATCTGATCCGGGCTTAGGACCCGATCATCACGCGCGCCAATTCGGGCGGCGTGACCGGCTCATGCACGGCATCGGGTTCAAATCGGGACCAGCCGTCAACGCCCAACCGCTCCAGCGGGCGAAAGCGCATTTTATAATCCATCCGCGCGGATCCAGCGATCCAATAGCCCAGATAGACATAGGGCACCTCCGCCTCGGCAGCGCGCAGGATATGATCCAGGATGATGAAGGTGCCAAGGCCGGGACGGCTTGCATCCTCCGGCTCAAAAAAACTGTAGATCATGGACAGGCCATCGCGCTGCCGGTCCATCAGACAGGCCCCGACAAGGCGTCCCGGGCGGCCATCGATGCTGGGTTCGCGATATTCGACGACATGGGTGTCGACCGGTGTTGTCTCCACCATGTCAGCATAGTCCATGTCGTCCATTTTCGCCATGCCGCCATCGGGATGGCGCGCCGTCAGATACCGGCGCAGCAAGGCATATTGTTCCTCAGTCGCCCAAGGCTGGCAGGCCGAAACCTCCAGATCGGCATGGCGCTTCAGCAGCCGTCGCTGGCTGGCATTAGGGCGAAATTCCTTGGCGATGACGCGCACCGACACGCAAGAGGAGCAGTCCAGACAACTGGGCCGATAGGCGACGCTTTGGCTGCGGCGAAAGCCGATCTTGCTCAGCGCCTCGTTCAGCTCGGTCGCATGGGGCCCGGACAAATCCGTGAAGACCTTGCGTTCCGACTTGCCCGGCAGATAGGGGCAAGGGGCCGGACTGGTCACGTAAAAGCGCGGAAACTTGAACTGTGCCGTCACCGAGCGAGAATCCTTTTCCCCAAGACCACCAAGACCCTGAGTCCCGATGTCGCGGGACTTATGTCGCGTTCACGGTGCGGTGAAAAGGAGATTTACCTTCAAAACAGGTTAAGAAACCGTCTCAATCCGGTTCGACAAGGCTTGCGTCATAGCCGCCTTCACCCAGCGCCGTCAGCAGCGCCGCAAGATGCGCGCTATCGCGCAGCTCACATTCAATATCGGTAATCAGGCCCTTGGCAGGCAGGTTGGTAAAGACGCGCTGGTGATAGATTTCCAGCACATTGGCATCGAGCCGGGAAAAGATGCCGAATACGCCAAACAACGCGCCGGGCCGATCTTGCAGCCGCAGGCGCACCCGCGCCAAGCGACCGGACCGGGCCAGATCGCGCAGCAGCACATTGGCGAGCAGGCGCGTATCGATATTCCCGCCGCACAAGACGATGCCGACATTACGGCCCTGATAGCGGTCGGGATGGGCCAGCAAAGCCGCCAGACCCGCAGCACCCGCGCCTTCAACCACCGTCTTTTCGATCTGGAGCAACAGGCTGACCGCCTGTTCCAGATGGCGTTCTGATACCAGCTGGATGTCATCCACTTGCGCCGCCACAAATTGGCGCGTCAGGTCGCCGGGATATTTGACGGCGATGCCTTCGGCCAGCGTATCCCCGCCGCACACAAGATGTGTGTCTTTCAAGACATTGTACATGCTGGGGAAGAGTTCTGCCTGCACGCCAATAACCTTGGCCTTGGGCCGCAGCGCCCGCGCCACGGTGGAGATTCCCGAAATCAAGCCGCCCCCGCCAATGGGCACGACAAAGCAATCCAAATCGGGCGCATCTTCCAACATTTCCAGCGCCAGCGTGCCCTGCCCCGCGATGATTGCGGGTTCATCAAACGGGTGGACAAAGGTGAGGTTTTCGACCTTTTCCAATTCGCGGGCATGGGCATAGGCTTGGTCAAAGGTTTCGCCGAACAGCACGACCCGGGCATCATGGCTTTCGGTCTGCATCACCTTCACCATCGGCGTCGGCTTTGGCATCACGATCGTCACGGGCACGCCCAGACGCTTGCCGTGATAGGCAAGGCCCTGTGCATGATTGCCCGCCGAGGCCGCGATCACACCGGCTCGCAACGCCGCATCTTCCATCTGCATCAGCCGATTGAGCGCGCCGCGTTCCTTATAGGCAGCCGTGAACTGAAGGTTTTCAAACTTCAGCCAAACATTTGCGCCGGTCAATTGCGAGAGGGTCTGGCTGCGCAGCGTTGGCGTCCGCACAATTGAGGGGCGAATACGGTCATGCGCTGCACGAATATCGGCAAGGGCAACGGGAAGCGGCGCAGCGATGGTCATAATGCGGCGCGCTTAGACGATCCTTGGAGTCAAAGGAACCGCTTTTGCGAGTGGCGCAACGGCAAATCTCCGCTTAAAGGACGGCACATGGCAAAACTTGCATTTATCGGTCTTGGCGTCATGGGCGGACCAATGGCGCGGCATCTGGCCCAAGCCGGCCATGACATGGTCGTTTACAATCGCACCCGCGCCAAGGCGGAAAGCTGGGTTGCGGCCCATGGCGGCACGGTCGCCGCGTCTCCCGCCCAAGCGGCAGAGGGTGTCGAAGCCGTTATCTCCTGCGTCGGCGCGGATGAAGATCTGGCGGCGGTGACCTTGGGGCGCGATGGCGCCTTTCGCACGATGCAGCCCGGCAGCGTCTTTATTGATCACACCACGGTTTCGGCCCGGATTGCGCGGCAATTGGCGGTTGAGGCCAAAGGGTCCGGCGTGATGGTGGTCGATGCCCCCGTGACGGGCGGGCAGATTGGCGCGGAACAGGGCACGCTGACGCTGATGTGCGGCGGGCGCGATGACGCCATCGCCGCCGCCACCCCTTTCATGCAGGCCTATTCCAAAAAGATTGTCCATGTCGGCCCCTCCGGCGCGGGCCAGACGACCAAGATGGTCAACCAGATCACCTTTGCCGGGATCATCCAAAGCCTGGCCGAGGCGATGCGCTTTGCACAGGCGGCGGGGCTTGATCTCGATAAGGTGTTTGACTCAATCTCGGGCGGGGCCGCATCCAGCTGGCAAATGCTGAACCGCTGGGAAACCATGGCGAAGGATGAATTTGACTTTGGCTTTGCGGTGGATTGGATGCGCAAGGATCTGGGCCTGGCGCTGGAAGAAGCGCGGTCCAATGGCGCGACCCTGCCGCTTGCAGCACTGATCGACCAATTTTATGCCGAAGTGCAGGATATGGGTGGCGGCCGTCAGGATACCAGCGCGCTGATCCGCCGGCTGAAGGCCAAGTGAGGCAGACGGGCCCCATCGCACATTGCGTGCGGGGTGCGGGTTTGTCCGTGCTGGCACTGTTGGCGCTGGTCACATCCCCGGCGCACGCCGATACTCTGATCGACAATGTCCGGGGCATCACGCTGAATGGCCGGGGTGAAGTTGTCCGCTTTTCAGGCCTTGTGATTGGCAAGGACGGCAAGGTCACCCGGCTGATCGGGCCCAAGGACGCCCCGCCGGCAGACCGCCCAGAAAAGCCCAAGCGATCCGCAAAGGTACCGGCTGAGGTGTTCGACCAAAGGCTGGATGGGCAGGGCCGTGTGCTCTTGCCGGGGCTGATCGATGCGCATGGCCATGTCATGGGGCTGGGCCTTCAGCAACTGACGCTGGATCTGTCCGACACCAAAAGCCTGGCAGAGGCACAGGCCAAGATCGCCGCTTATGCCCGCGCCAATCCGCAGCGCCGGTGGATCATCGGGCGCGGCTGGAACCAGGAAATCTGGCAGCTGGGCCGTTTCCCCACCGCCGCAGAATTGGACGCCGCCGTTGCCGACCGGCCGGTCTGGCTAGAGCGGGTGGACGGCCATGCCGGCTGGGCGAACAGCGCGGCGATGGCCGCTGCGGGGATAAGCGCCGCCACCAAAAGCCCGGCGGGGGGACAGATTATCAGCGACGGGGGCAAGCCGAGCGGCGTTTTTGTAGACGCTGCAAGCGACCTTGTGACCGCGCATATGCCCCAACCACTGGCCAAGGAACGCGACCTTGCCTTGGCCAAGGCGCAGACCGCGCTATTGTCGCTGGGGATTACCAGCATTGCGGATATGGGCACGACGCTTGATGACTGGCTCAGCTTTCGCCGGGCCGGTGATGAGGGCTGGCTGCGGATGCGGATCTTCAGCTATGCCGCCGGGATTGACCCCATGCAGGCCCTGACCGCGGGCGCGCCGACCCCTTGGCTTTATGACGACAAGCTGCGGATGATCGGCGTCAAGCTCTATGCCGATGGCGCGCTAGGGTCGCGCGGGGCATGGCTGAAAGGCCCTTATGCCGATAGCCCGGCCGCGCATGGCGCCCAATTTCTCACCGATGCCCAGATGCGCAACCTGATAAGCCGGGCTGCGATGGATGGCTTTCAGGTTGCGATCCACGCCATTGGCGATGCCGCCAATGCCCAGGCGCTGGATGCGATCGCCGATGTCGCGCAAAGTTTTGGCGGGGACCGACGCTGGCGGATCGAACACGCCCAGATCGTCGACCCCAATGACATTGCCCGCTTTGCCAGCCTGCACGTGATCGCGTCGATGCAGCCGGTGCATCAAACCAGCGACCGGCTGATGGCCGAAGCGCGGTTGACCCCAGCCCAGCTGCGCGGCGCCTATGCGTGGCATGCCATGCAGTTGGCCGGCGTGCGGCTGGCCTTTGGATCGGACACGCCGGTGGAAAGCCCAGATCCCTTTGCCGGGTTGGCCGCGGCGATCACCCGCACGGATGCCCAAGGCCAACCGCCGGGCGGCTGGCATCCCGATGAACGCGTCAGCCCCGCCGATGCGCTGGCCGGTTTTACCACTGGCGCTGCCTATGCCAGCTTTGCCGAGGCGCGGGTGGGCCGGCTTGCGCCCGGCTTTTGGGCGGACTTCATCCTTGTGGATACCGACCCGCTGACCGCCAGCGCCGCGGCACTGCGGGCATCCAAAGTCGATGAAAGCTGGGTCGGCGGCCAACGCGTCTGGCAACGAGGCGCGGCACACTGAACGGGTCGTGGTCGCCCCCATGAACCGACCTCTTGGTGATCGGGCGACGCAAGGCTCAGCCCAAGCTTTTCGAGGCCTGTTCAAACACATCCTTGCTTAGACCGGGGGCCGCCAGAATCCGTTCCAATTCGGCCCGCATCAGCGTTTGGCGCGCAGCATCAAAGCGCCGCCAGCGCCCCAAAGGCGGCAACAGCTTGGCCGCGGTTTGGGGGTTGATCGGGTCAAGCGCCAACAAGATGTCCGCCAAAAAGCGATAGCCCGCCCCATCGCGGGCATGGAAATGGCGCTGGTTCATCGAAAACGCCCCGGCCAGCGCGCGGACACGATTGGGATTGTGCAAGGTGAAGTCAGGATGCGCCTTTAACGCAGCGACCACTGCGGGGGTGTCGGATCGGGCGGACACAGCTTGCGTTGAAAACCATTTGTCGATGACCAGCGCATTGTCGCGATAGCGATCATAAAAAGCCGATAAGGCGGCGGCCCGTTCCGCCGCTGCGCCATTGGCCAGCGTGGCCAACGCCGCCAAACGATCCGTCATATTATCCGCGCCGTCAAACTGGGCAAAGGCCAAGGGCCCCGCCCCATCTGCGCGCGCCGCCGCCAGATAGCCCAGCGCCACATTGCGCAGTCGCCGCGCGCCTTTGGCGGCCGGCGTATAGGCAAAGCGATTGGCGGTATGCGCATGATAGGCCGCTTCCCATTCTCCCGCGAGCACGGTGGCAAGATCGGTGCGCAACGCCTCGCGCGCGGCAAAGATCGCGTCTGGATCAACGCTGTCCATCTGGTCGCCAATAAAGGCTTCGGACGGCAGCAACACGGCTTCGCCCACAAAGGCGGGGTCCAGTGCCGGATCCGCCAGCGTGTTGGCGACCGCCGCGATGACCGGCTGATGATCCGCCTTTTCCCCGCGCACCGCCGCCACCAGCGTGTCGAGCATCAACTGCTGCATCGCCTCATACCGGCCAAAGGGGTCGTCGTCGCGCGCCGACAGGAAAGCAAGGTCATCGCGCGTGCGGTCCGTCTCGATGATGACGGGCGCGGAAAAGCCGCGATTGATCGATAGGACCGGCTGCGCCAATCCGGCCGGCAGCGGGATCTCCTTGCGGGCCGTGTCCAGCAACTCCAGCCGCTCCCCCTGATGCGTGCCGGCCGCCCGGTCAAACAGCGCGAGGCGCAACGGGATCAGCATCGGCTGCTTGTCCGTCTGCCCCGGCGTGTCGGGCAGGGATTGTTCCAGAACCAGCGTGTCGCCTTCAATCTTCGCGCTGATCTTCGGCGTCCCGGCTTGGGCATACCACAGCCGGAATTGTGTAAGATCTCGCCCGCTCGCCGCTTCCATCGCGCACACGAAATCTTCGCACGTCGCCGCTGTCCCATCATGCCGGTCGAAATAGAGGTCCGCGCCCTTGCGGAAATCTGCGGGCCCCAAAATGCTGTGCAGCATCCGGATGACCTCGGCCCCCTTATTATAGATGGTCGCGGTGTAGAAATTGGAAATTTCAATATAGCTGTCGGGGCGGATGGGGTGCGCCAGCGGCCCTGAATCTTCCGGAAATTGCGCCGCGCGCAGCACGCGCACATCCTCTATCCGCTTGACTGCCGCCGACCCCTGATCCGCCGAAAAACATTGATCGCGAAACACGGTAAAGCCCTCTTTCAGGCTGAGCTGGAACCAATCCCGGCAGGTGACGCGATTGCCCGACCAATTGTGAAAATATTCATGCGCGACAACACCCGCAACCGCATCATAATCCATGTCGGTCGCGGTGTCTGGGTCCGCCAGAATATAGCGCGAGTTGAAGATGTTGAGGCTTTTATTCTCCATCGCGCCAAAGTTGAAATCAGCCACGGCCACGATGTTGAACTGACTCAGATCATATTCCCGGCCATAAACATCTTCATCCCATTTCATGCTGGCCTTGAGCGCATCCATCGCGTGCTGCGTCTTGGGCAGATCCGCCTCTGCCACCCAGATGGCGAGATCAACCGTTTTGCCCGACATCGTCACAAAGCGATCGCGATTGGCGAAGAGCCGCCCTGCCACCAGCGCGAAGAGGTAGCTGGGTTTGGGGAAGGGATCGGTCCATTCCGCCCAATGACGTCCGCCCGCCAGATCGCCCGATCCAGTGAGGTCGCCATTGCCCAACAGCACGGGGTAACGCGCCTTGTCTGCCGCCATCCGCACCCGATAGCGCGAGAGGACATCGGGCCGATCAGGGAAGAAGGTGATGCGCCGAAAGCCTTCCGCCTCGCACTGGGTGCACAGCAATCCGCCCGAGGCATAAAGCCCCATCAGCTGCGTGTTTGTTTCGGGCGCGATCTCAACGTCGGTTTCGACAACCGCCTGATCCCCCGACAGGGCGATGACAAGCGTGCCCGCCTCCAGCGACCAGTCGGCCGCCGCGCCATCGACCCGGACCGCAAGCGGCGTCAGACCATCGCCATCCAGCCGCAAGGGCCGATCATGGGCGCCATTGCGCGCCACCGTCAGCCGCGCCGTCACCCGCGTGCGCGCGGCCTCCAGATCAAAATCCAGCGCAATATCCGGCACCAGCCAATCGGGCGGGCGATAGTCTTCGCGGCGGATCAGGGCAGGCGGGATGGCGGCAGCATTTTGGATATCAAGCATTCCCCCGATCTAGGGGCACAGCCGCCGAAGCGAAAGGGGGGCGACATCACACAAAGCTATAGGGATCAATATCCACGCTCACCCGCACGCTGCGGGGCCAATCCAGCGCACCCAGCCAATCGCGCAGGACGTTCTGGACATCCAGCGCGCGGCGGGCATGGACCAACAGGCGCTGGCGGTGGCGGCCGCGCAGCATGGCAAGCGGGGCGGGCGCTGGGCCATAGACCTCCATGCCCTCAACCGCTGGGGCCGTCTCGCCAATGCGGCGGGCAATGTCTTGCGCGTCTTTCAGGCTTTCGGATGAAATGATGATCCCGGCAAAACGGCCAAAGGGCGGCGCATTCGCCAGACGGCGCGCCTCGGTTTCGGCGGCGTAGAAACTTTCCGCATCGCCCGCGACCAGCGCCTGCATCACCGGCGCCTCGGGCTCATGCGTTTGCAGATAGACATGGCCCGGCTTCACCCCGCGCCCGGCGCGGCCCGCGACCTGCATGATCTGCTGAAAGCTGCGTTCGGCCGCGCGCAAATCGCCGCCTTGCAGCCCCAGATCGGCATCGACGACACCGACCAGCGTCAAATTGGGAAAATGATAGCCCTTGGTCACCAATTGCGTGCCGATGACGATGTCGATGTCCCCGGCTTCCATCCGCCCGACAAATTCTGCCGCCTTGGCGGGGGACCAAAGCGTGTCGGATGTGACAATGGCACGTCGCGCGGTGGGAAAGAGGATGCCGACCTCGTCCGAAATCCGCTCCACCCCCGGCCCACAGGCGACAAGCGCGTCTTCTTCCTGACATTCAGGGCAGGCACGCGGCGGCGGCTCAACATGGCCGCAATGATGGCATTGCAGCCGGTTGGTCAGCCGATGTTCCACCATCCAGGCGGTGCAATGGGGGCATTGAAAGCGGTGCCCGCAATGGCGACACAAGGTCAGCGGCGCAAAGCCCCGGCGGTTGAGGAACAACAGGCTTTGTTCGCCCCGTTCCAGCGCCGCCGCCATCGCGCTGACCAAAGGCGGCGCCAGCCAGCGGCCCCGGTCTGGCGGGGTCTGGACAAGGTTAATTGCCTCAATGGTCGGCATTTGCGCGGCACCATAGCGGCCCGGCAGCTTGACCTCCTTATACCGGCCTTGCGCCACTTGTTGGCGGGTTTCGATGGCGGGGGTGGCCGTCGCCAGAATGACAGGGGCCTTTTCAAAATGCCCGCGCATCACCGCGGCATCGCGCGCATGATATTGGACGCCATCTTCCTGCTTGAAGCTGGTTTCATGCGCTTCATCAATGACGATCAGCCCCAAATTGCGATAGGGTAGATACAGTGCGGACCGCGCGCCCACCGTCACCAGCGCCTCGCCAGTTGCAATCGCGCGATAGGCCCGGCGGCGCTGCGATTGCCGAAGGTCCGAATGCCAAGAAACGGGCGCATGGCCAAAGCGGTCGATAAAGCGCCGGAGAAAAGGCTCTGTCAGCGCAATTTCGGGCAAGAGGACCAAAGTCTGCCGCCCGGCCCGCAGCGCTTCGGCCACCGCCTCAAAATAGACTTCGGTCTTGCCAGACCCGGTCACACCATCCAGCAGCACCGGCGCAAAATCCTGCGCGCGGACAAGGCCAACCAAGTCATCCGCTGCCGCCTGTTGCGCGGCCGACAATTGGGGCGGGGCATGGTCTGGATCGGGCGAAACAAAGGGGGTGTCGAGCGCCACCTCCACGCCTTCGATCACGCCGGCTTTGACGAGCCCCCGGATCACGCCTTCCGACACATCGGCAATTTCGGCGAGTTCGCGAATCAGCCCTTGGCGTTCGCCAATCCGGTCGATTGCTTGCGCGCGCTGCGGCGTCAGCTTGTCCAGCGTCCGGCCCGTCAGGCGATATTCCTGCACCGTGCGTCCGCCCTCCAGCGCGGCCATGGACGATAAGGCCATCCGCAATACCGATTGGGGCGGGGCCAAATAATAATCGGCCGTCCATTCGATCAGGCGGCGCAAGGGGGCGCCCAAGGGCGGCAGATCATAGGCTTCGATGATGTTGCGCAGCCGGTTGTCGCCCACGGTTTCGGTGGGCAACGCGGCCTCTTCCCAGACCACACCGACCATCTCGCGCGGGCCGAGCGGCACACGCACCACCTGGCCGGGCTCCACCGTCATGCCATGCGGCACGCGATAGTCGAGCGGGCCAAGGGCCGGGTTAGTATGCAGGATGCGAACGCGCGCCATAACAACCCGATAGGCGCAGCCGACACAGAGGTGAAGCCATCTCCGTGATCCGCACCCGCTTGTCTTGCCCGGCGGCGATGCCCCTGCTAGGCGCGCAAGCTGGATCGCCCGTCGAACCTATCGCTCAAGGAATCCCATGTCCGTTGACCCTCAAACCGTCCGCAAGATCGCTTCGCTTGCCCGCATCGCTGTGACCGATGCGCAGGTGGACGCGATGGTGCCGGAACTTAACAACATCCTCGGCTGGATCGAACAGCTGGGCGAAGTGGATACGTCCGCTGTCCAGCCCATGACCGCCGTCATCCCCAACAGTCTGCGCCTGCGCGACGATGCCGTCACCGATGGCGATGTGCGCGACGCCGTTTTGAAAAACGCCCCGCAGGCCGAACATGGCTTTTTCGCCGTGCCGAAGGTGATCGAATAATGACGAAGATAACAGATCTGGGCGTTGCGGCCCTACGCGATGGCGTGCGCGATGGCACCTTTTCGGCACGCGATGTGGCGACCGCCTTTAACGATGCCGTTGCCGGCGCCAAGGCACTGAACGCCTTCATCGTCGAAACGCCAGAACTGGCGCTGGCTGCTGCCGATTCTGCCGATGCCGATCGCGCGTCGGGCAATTTAAAGCCTTTGTCGGGCGTGCCGATTGGCATGAAAGATTTGTTCGCCACCAAGGGCGTACAGACGACAGCGGCCAGCCATATGCTGGAAGGCTTTACGCCCCAATATGAATCCAGTGTGTCGGCCAAGCTTTGGGCCGCCGGCGCGGGGATGCTGGGCAAGCTGAACCTTGACCAATTTGCCATGGGCTCGTCCAACGAGACGAGCTATTTCGGCAATGTGATTTCGCCGTGGCGGCGCAACAATGGCGATACCGCCGCTCTGGCCCCGGGCGGTAGCTCTGGCGGGTCGTCCGCCGCGATTGCGGCCCGGCTCTGCCCGGCGGCGACCGGCACGGATACCGGCGGCTCGATCCGCCAGCCCGCCGCCTTTACCGGCATTTCGGGGATCAAGCCGACCTATGGCCGCTGCTCGCGCTGGGGCATTGTGGCCTTTGCATCTTCGCTCGATCAGGCCGGGCCAATGGCGCGCGACGTGCGCGATTGCGCCATTTTGCTGGAAAATATGGCTGGGTTTGACCCTAAGGATTCCACCTCGCTCGATCTGCCGGTGCCCAACTGGGAGGCGGGGCTTTCCGCCAATCTGAAGGGCAAGAAAATTGGCATCCCCAAGGAATATCGGGTCGATGGGATGCCTGCCGAAATCGAGGCGCTGTGGGAACAGGGCATTGCTTGGCTGAAGGATGCCGGGGCCGACATTGTCGAAGTCTCGCTGCCCCACACCCAATATGCGCTGCCTGCCTATTACATCGTGGCCCCGGCCGAAGCGTCGTCCAACCTCGCCCGTTATGATGGGGTGCGCTATGGCCTGCGCGATCTGCCTGATGGCGCGAACCTGCAAGATATGTATGCCGCAACCCGCGCGGCTGGCTTTGGCGATGAGGTCAAGCGCCGTATCCTGATTGGCACCTATGTGCTGTCGGCCGGTTTCTATGATGCCTATTATACCCAGGCCCAAAAGGTGCGGGCGCTGATCGCCCGCGACTTTGATCTAGCGTGGCAAAGCTGCGACCTGCTGTTGACGCCCACCGCGCCCAGCGCCGCTTTTGGCCTTGGCGAAAAGAACGCCGACCCGCTCGCCATGTATCTGAACGACGTGTTCACCGTGCCCACCTCGCTGGCCGGGCTGCCCGCCATGTCGGTGCCCGGTGGGCTTGATGCCCAAGGCCTGCCCCTGGGCCTCCAGATCATCGGCAAGGCCTTGGATGAACAAAGCGTCCTCAATGCGGGCCTTGCGATTGAAGAACGCGCCGGCTTTACCGCGCGCCCGGACAAATGGTGGTAATTTGGTTGCGGTTCGTCCCGAGCGCAGTCGAGGGACGTTGGATAAAACAGACGAATTGAGAAGATGTCTCGACATCGCTCGACACAAACGGATTAAAAGATGACCGGATCAACATATCGTATTCAGGGCGCCACGGGCGAATGGGAAGTGGTGATCGGGCTGGAAGTCCATGCTCAGGTCGTGTCCCAGTCCAAACTGTTTTCCGGCGCGGCAACGGCATTTGGCGCAGAGCCGAACACGCAGGTGTCGCTGGTTGATGCGGCGATGCCGGGGATGCTGCCCGTGCCCAACAAGGAATGTATCCGCCAGGCGGTGCGCACCGGCCTTGCCATCAATGCCGAAATCAACCGCTGGAGCCGCTTTGACCGCAAGAATTATTTCTATGCGGATTTGCCACAGGGCTACCAGATTTCGCAGCTCTATCACCCGCTGGTCGGTGAGGGGTATCTCGACATCGACGCCGATGAAAAAGCGGGCATTGCGGAGGCCAAGCGCATCGGCATTGAACGCATCCATGTCGAACAGGATGCCGGCAAGCTGATGCACGATCAGCACCCGACCCGCTCTTATGTCGACCTCAATCGGTCGGGCGTGGCGTTGATGGAAATCGTCTCCCGCCCCGATATGTCGTCACCAGCCGAAGCGGGCGCCTATCTCAGGAAGCTGCGCGCCATTCTGCGCTATGTTGGCTCGTGCGATGGGAATATGGAAGAAGGCTCGATGCGCGCCGACGTCAATGTCTCGGTGCGCAAGCCCGGCGATCCACTTGGCACGCGCACCGAAACCAAGAACGTCAATTCGGTCCGCTTCGTCATGCAGGCG
>JAHEGQ010000171.1:1082-3095 GCA_024645025.1 Sphingomonadaceae bacterium | reverse complement strand
CGCCAAGGCTGCAATGGTGGCGCGTGCCATGCCCAAATGTATATCATGGGCACTCTGTTGCGGCATGGGTCCGACGCGCAAAAGGCCCGTTACCTGCCCCGTATTGCAACGGGCGAATTGCGGCTTCAGGCCTTTGGCGTGACCGAACCGACCAGCGGCACCGATACCTTGTCGTTAAAAACGACCGCCCGGCGGGACGGCGACACCTACATCATCAATGGCCAGAAAATCTGGACCAGCCGGGCTGAACATTCGGATCTGATGCTGCTGCTCGCGCGGACCACCCCGCGGGATCAGGTGGCCAGCCGGACCGATGGTCTTTCGGTGTTTCTGGTTGATATGAACGCGGCCAAAGGGAAAGGCCTGAGCATTCGCCCCATTGAAACAATGATGAACCATTCCACGACCGAAGTCTTTTTTGAAGATATGGTTGTCCCGGCCGAAAACCTGATTGGGGAAGAGGGCAAGGGCTTTCGCTATATCCTGTCGGGCATGAATGCCGAACGCCTGCTGATCGCAGCCGAATGTATTGGCGATGCGAAATGGTTTATCGAAAAGGCCAGCGCCTATGCCAAGGAGCGCGTGCTCTTTGGTCGCCCCATTGGTCAAAATCATGGCGTGCAATTCCCGATCGCGCGGGCCTATGCCCAGATGCGTGCCGCCGACCTGCTGGTTCAGGAAGGTCTGCGTAAATATGAAGCGGGCGAAAATTGCGGGGAAGAAGCCAATATGGCGAAAATGCTCGCCGCCGAAGCCAGTTGGGCCGCGGGCGAAGCCTGTATCCAAACGCATGGCGGCTTCGGCTTTGCCGCGGAATATGACATTGAACGCAAGTTCCGCGAAACCCGGCTCTATCAGGTGGCCCCGATCAGCACGAACATGATCCTGTCTTATGTGTCGGAACATGTTCTGGGCCTGCCAAGGAGCTATTAATGGGTGCTTGGGACGACTGGATCGGGCGGCAAGAAACCCGCACCGATGTGTTGACGCCGGGCCTTGCGGCCCGCTTTACGGCCACGCTGGATCGACCCGAACCCGACACCCTGCCGCAAGGGCTGCATTGGGCCTTGTGCTTGCCCGATGCGCCGACAGCGGGATTGGGAACAGATGGACACCCCTTGCGGGATGACAGCCCCGCCAGTTTCCTGCCGCCGGTTCCTCTGCCCCGGCGCATGTGGGCATCCAGCGAAGTCCAGTTTCTCGCCCCGCTGACAATGGGCGATCATGTGCGTCGTGTTTCGACGATCGAGACCATTACCGAAAAATCGGGGTCGAGCGGCCAACTGGTTTTTGTCGACGTCTCGCACCAGACGCACGCGGCAGACAGGCTGCTGATCGCCGAACGGCAGACCATCGTCTATCGCGCGGCCAGCACAGAGGTCCCAGCCCCGCGGCCGACCGATATGACCCCGGATCTGGGGGCATGGGACTGGCATCGCACCGTGACGCCTGCCGAGCCGCTGCTCTTTCGCTATTCCGCGCTGACCTTCAACAGCCACCGCATCCATTATGACCGGCCTTATGCGGTCGAGGTGGAGCGGTATCGCGGGCTTGTCGTCCACGGCCCCTTAATGGCGACGCTCTTGCTGGATCTTGCCGCCCGGGCGCTGGGCGACAACCGGCTGACGCATTTTGCCTTTCGCGGGCAAAGCCCCGCCTTTGCAGGGGAGCCGCTGTATTTGGTTGGAAAACAGGATGGCACAACGCTGACCCTCGCCGCGCTGGGCAGCGACGGGCGGGTGGTGATGAGCGCCGAGGCGCAGATCTAATGACACCCTGAGTGCTCCGGCGAAGGCCGGAGCCCAAGGCAGTCCCGCCCAGACAATGACATGGCCCGACGGAAATGGACTCCGGCCTTCGCCGGAGATCAACATAGGTGAAAAGCTGGGTGACGGGCCATTTCCGACACGTCACCCCCTCGCACTGACGATGAAGAAGCGTTACTTCCCCTTGTGCGGCAGGATCAGATATTTCTCACCCGTGCGCTTGGCGTTGTAGGCATGAAGCGTTTCA
>JAHEGQ010000171.1:0-1013 GCA_024645025.1 Sphingomonadaceae bacterium | reverse complement strand
CGTCAGCTCTGCAACCACGCGCGCGCGCATCTTGGCAACGATCTCCGGCCCAGCCTTGGCCATAAACGGCGTCAGCAGCCAGCCCGATACCGACCATTGGAAGCCAAAGCTGCGGGTCAGGACGGTCGGCGACACATCCAGCGCGCCATAGATATACAACTGCTTGAACGTATCCGATCCATAGCGGCTATATTCCTTCATCCGCTTCACAGCGGCAGCTTCCATGCAGCTCATGATCTGGCTGCCCAGCTTACCGCCCCCAATGGCATCAAAAGCGCAGGTAATGCCGGTTTCAACGAGCATCGCCGTCAGATCATCCATGAATGTCTCGGTTGTGGAATCGAGCACATATTTGGCGCCCTGCCCCTTCAGCAGCGCGACATGGTCTGCGTTGCGGACCACGTTGATCAGCGGCATCCCATCGGCAAGGCAGATGCGGTTGAGCATCTGACCCAGATTGGAGGCAGCAGCGGTGTGGACGATGCCGGTATGGCCTTCCATCTTCACCGTTTCCACAAAGCCAAGCGCGGTCAGCGGATTGACGAAGCAGGACGCGCCATCGCGCGGGCTGGTGCCTTCGGGCAGCGGCATCACCATCTGCACGGGCAAGGTCCGGTATTCGGCGTACATGGCGCCGCCCAGCATCGCGACCGTTTTCCCCATCAGCGACTGCGCTTCGGGCGAGCTGCCGGCGGCAATCACAACGCCGCTCGCTTCGTTCCCAATCGGCATGGCCTCGCCCAGTCGGCCGGCCATGGCACGCAGGCCAACAGGAGACACCTCCGCCTCAATCCCGGGATGGCCATTAAAGCTGGTCGCGCGGGCCGTTGTCATGTCGGCTGCCCCAACCAGCAAACCCAGGTCGGACGGATTGATCGGGGCGGCCAGCACCTTGACCAGAACCTGATCCTCGCGCGGGGCCTGAACCGGCACTTCTGCGAGCGAAAGCTCCAGCTTTCCTTCGGGCTTGATCAGCGTCAGCATTTGCAAGTTGTGTGTCGGCAGGTCAGTCA
>JAHEGQ010000170.1 GCA_024645025.1 Sphingomonadaceae bacterium | reverse complement strand
AGTGGCGGCGCAAATCGAAAATGAGCGCAAGCCCTTGATTTGGGATAAAGGGAAAGGGATGTGCTGGATCCAACGCCTGTGGGGTTAACACTGGAAATATCTGGTCGGAAAAATGGCGCAGTAAGGTTTCGGACAGGTCATCCGTCAGATTATCAAGGCCCAAAACATGCAGGCCAGCCTCTTCCAACAGCGCGCGCAACGTGCGCCACTGATCCTGCTGGTCCTGCATCAAGCGCGTCGCTTCTTGCTCGATCGCGTCCATCTGCTGGCTCGGCGTCAAGCCGTCGATCGATTGTTCGTCAATGCCTTGTAAAATCTGTCCACGCAAACCCGCGACGCGGACCATGAAGAATTCGTCCAGATTGCTTCCCGAAATGGATAAAAAGCGCAACCGCTCCAGCAAAGGATGTGCGGGATTTCGGGCTTCTTCCAGAACCCGCCAATTGAACTGAAGCCAGCTTAGTTCGCGGTTGAAATAGCGCCGCTGGTCAAGTTCCTGCGTCATCGTCCCTATTGTCACCCCCACCCCCTCTTCTGTCAATCAGCCCGGCCTGGATCAGGGCATGTTTTACAAGAGGGAGGCTAATGCCGCGCTTTTGTGACAAGGAAGCGGCATCAATCGCATCTGCCGCTCGATCAATAGCGATATAAGTTCGTTCAAGGCGCTGGACAACATAAGCGGCCATGTCTGGCAACATCACCAATCCCCGCTTTGCCAAAAACTTGGTCAGCAATGCTTCGGCCAAGGCAAGGTCTGGATTGTCAATCCGCACGACCGGCGTCGCCGACAAGCGGGACCGCAAATCGGGAAGATGAATATCCCATTCCGAAGGCGCGCGCTCCGCAATCATCAGCAAGGGCACGCGGCTTTCCTGCGCGGCATTCCAAGCATGAAACAATTCAGTTTCTGGACGGTGATCGGCATCATCCAAGACTTTGCCCTGAAATCGCCCAGAAAAAATCCGGCCCAACAAACTTCGGCCACTTTTACGCGGGCCAACCAACAGGCTCGTACGGACAGGCCAGCTGCCCCAATGTTCCAGATGGCGGATGACAGAGGCATTCGCGGGCGTGATGATAAAATCCGAGGCATCTTCCTGCGTCGGCCAATCAAAAGGTAACCCGATCTGGTTCATCTTTAACGATTATCGCCGGATGCGCAGCGTGTCACCCGTCTGGCTGACATGCAGTCCGCGACCAGAAAGTGCCGCTCGCAACGCGTCGGCATCGCCTTCAAAGCTCACCCGCATGACCGACACACCCCCCAAGGCAAGGCTGGTCGTTGAGGCACTGCGCACACCTGCGGCCCCGCGCACCAAGGCCTCGGTTGCCGAAATACTGCCAACATCGGGCGACTCAAATTGCACGGTAAAGGAACGCAGCGGCGGGGAGTTTGCACTGGCACCCCCTACTGATACTGCCGGATCATCCCCTTGCGCATTGGTGACCTCCGATAACGTTGCGGCGTCCACAGGCCGCTCAATGATCAACGAGCTATCAGGGCGCAAGCGCCCGGCGCGAAGCCATTGCGTTAGCAACAGATCAATCCGCTCGGCGCCCGCATCCATCAAGCGAGGGATCGCCTGGCCAGAAGCCGTCGCAAGGGTGAAACGGCCAACGGGCTTTGCATCCGGACCCAGAAAGACAGAAAAATGACCGATAACGGGCCCGCCCGGATACAGCCGCTCAAGACGCACTTGGGGAACGATGACGTCAGCGGCCCCATATTGATCCAGCAACATCCGCCACCAGCGCCGTCCGGGCCGCTGAACCTGTGCTGCAGTCAGCAATAAAGGGTCAACGCCGCTGCCCGTCGGCCGAACATAGTCTATGGCGCTGTCGCTGGCGCGGAACCGGGCCCATGCCTTTTGCCATTCTGTCCGTGTTTCAAAGCTTTGGGCCATCCCACCAGCATATTGAACTGGAATAACGAGCAGCGGAACAGAACGCCGCTTCTGACCGGAAACGCCCAGCAAATCCCCACTGCGCACCCGATCAAACAAGACACCCAGCCGCGCGACATAGCGGTTGGGTCCAATTTGCTCATCCTCAACAACAATGCCCGAGACAATATCGTTGAGCATATGGTCGCCCAAATTCGGCGCTGGCGTCGCATGGGTCTGCGCCCATAGCTTTTCCCAACCACGGCGCTGCGCCAACCGCCAACCTGCAGTGCGCGCCAATTCCGCAGAGGGGCCAGAAACATCAACCATGACCCCATTGACCTGAAAACTGCTTGAGCTGTCGAGGGGCGCAACGCCGCGCTCACCCCCTTCAAGTTGCGCGTAAACGGCCCCGCTCAGCACTGCTATCAACAGCGCAAAAGCAAGTGGTAGACTTCGAAAATGACGCGCAAAGAGCTTCACGGCTGCCTTTTGACGAGTTGGGCGTGGAATTCCAAGAGCGATAACGCTAGCAGCCATTTTATGGATGCAAAAAACACCCCTTCCGAGCCCTATACCTATGCCCAAGCCGGCGTTTCAATTGCCGCCGGCAATGCCTTGGTTCGGGCCATCGCGCCCTTGGCCAAATCCACCCGTCGACCCGGTGCAGACGCTGATTTGGGCGGTTTTGGTGGTTTCTTTGACCTGAAAGCTGCTGGCTTTGACGATCCGCTGCTAGTCGCTGCCAATGATGGTGTTGGGACCAAGCTGAAGCTTGCCATTGATTCGGGTCATCATGACGGCGTGGGGATCGATTTGGTTGCCATGTGCGCCAATGATCTGATCGTCCAAGGTGCCGAGCCGCTCTTCTTTTTGGATTATTACGCAACCGGCAAACTGGACACGGCGGTTGCCGAACGGGTGGTTGCCAGTATCGCGGAAGGCTGTCGTCAGGCGGGATGTGCCCTGATTGGCGGGGAAACTGCCGAAATGCCGGGCATGTATGCGGCCGATGATTATGACTTGGCTGGGTTTTGCGTTGGCGCTGTGGAACGATCCCAAGTCTTGACCGCTGACAAGGTGGCGGCAGGCGACATTATTTTGGGGCTGGCCTCTTCCGGCGTCCATTCCAATGGTTTTTCACTCGTCCGGCGCTTGGCAGCCGATAAAGGCTGGAAACTGGATCGCCCTGCCCTGTTTGACCAAAATGTTCTGTTGATCG
>JAHEGQ010000164.1 GCA_024645025.1 Sphingomonadaceae bacterium | reverse complement strand
TGGGTAACGCTTATCATTTTGGCCTGACCCGGCCGGGCTTGGCCCTTTATGGCGGGCTGCCGCGGGGGGAAGCCAAGGGGCATATCCGCCCGGTTGTCCGTGTCGATGCACAGGTTCTGCAACGCCGCTGTGTGCGTCCGGGCGATACGGTTGGCTATAATGCCACCTATATTGCCGATCGGGAGATGGAATTGGCGATCCTGAACCTGGGCTATGCTGATGGCTATCTGCGCGGCTTTTCAGGCCGGGGGAGTGCGGAAAAGGGGCGCTATCCGCTCATCGGTCGCGTCTCGATGGATCTGATTGCGCTGGATGTCTCTGCAGCGCCAGTTGAAGAGGGCGATTGGGTTGCAATGGATTTCGACCTACCGGATGCCGCCGCTCAATCTGGCCTTTCGCAATATGAATTGCTGACCCTTTTGGGCCACCGCTTCGACCGCTTCTGGATCTGACGGTGGCGCCGTATTCTGGCCGCCGCCGATACGGTTGTTGCGATGCAAAATATGGTGATGCTATGCTTCGGGAAATCTGGGGGAAAAGAGTCGCATGGCCAAGGTGAAGTCGGGCGATGGTCCTGTTACCATCAAGAAATATGCCAATCGGCGTCTCTATAATACCGAGACGTCAAGCTACATCACGTTGGACAATCTGTCTCAGATGGTGCGCGAGGGGCGGGACTTTCGCGTTGTCGATGCCAAGACGGATGAAGACATTACCCATACTGTCCTGACCCAGATCATCATGGAAGAAGAAGGCCGGGGCAAGAATATGCTGCCCGCCAGCTTTTTGCGCCAATTGATCTCGCTTTACGGCGACTCCATGCAGGCCATGGTGCCGCAATATCTGGAAGCCTCAATGGACGCCTTTCGTCGCAACCAGACCCAGTTCAAATCCATGCTGGAAGGCACCTTTACCGGCGGGGCGTTTGAAGAAATGCACAAGCGCAACATGGCGATGTTTGAAGCGGCCGCTGAAATGTTCGCGCCCGGCTCAAAAACAAAAGAGTCCCCGACCGCGGCCCAATCGAGCGCCAAGGATGATGAGATTGCCGCTCTGAAAGCGCAACTTGCCAGCCTTCAGGCCAAGGTCGACAAGCTGGGATAAGGTGGATCTGATGGTTTCCCCATCCAGAACCGTTTAGATTAAACTTTGAGCGCTTGCGCAGCGGACAAAACAGGGTCTCGTCCAAGGCCGATATCCTTGGCTGAGGCGACAACGGGAATATCCGGCAAGATGCCCAAATCAGGCCGAGGCCCATCTGGAAAATAGCCAATCAGCGGAAGGTCGGCCTCTAGCCCTGACTCAGGCAGGCGCAGAAAGAAAAAGGCGCCGCCATTAATCCCTCGCTGATTGCCGCCCGTTTGCGACCCAACAAGGGTGCCGAGCCGCGCTTGTTTGATCTGCTGGGCAAATTGGAAGGTGGCAGAACTGTTGGTTGCACTTGTTAGAACAACCACCCGACCTTGGAAACGAGGCCCTTTTGGTTGGATGATTGCCGGGCCATCGCTGTCGCCTTTCAGCGTGTAATAGCGCGCGTCATAGGGGGTCGCATCGGCCCCCCAGTCTTTAAAGGATGGATCCCAGGTGTCGCAATATGGCGCCAAATCATCCGGTATTCTGGTATAGCGAACCCGCCTTGCATAGGTGTCGACGGGGAAAGGTGCGTCAATAAGGTGCGCGATGATTTCTGCCCCGCAATCGAGGCCGCCTTCGTTGCGGCGGATGTCGATGATCAGATGATTTGTCTTGCGGCGCGCCAAGTCTTCAAACACCGCATCTAGCCAAGCCCGCCAGTCCCATCGGCTATTATAGACCGCCCAGCCATCCATGGTCAGGATTGAGGATCTGCCGTCATGCGCGATAGACCATATCGGGGCATCGGCCGAGGCGACAGCGCGACCCTTGCGGGACGCCTGTCTGGCCTTCAGGTCTAGGGCCGCCAAATTTGTATGGATAATCTCGCCCGAGGGGGTTTTCGCCTGAATGTCGAAACTGTCCCCAGCCTGAAAGACGAGAGGGTAGAGGATGTCAAAAGTTTCAAAATCGTCCGCGTCGGAAATGCTCAGCAATTGGCGTCGCTTGCCATCATTGGATCCATCGGCGCGGGTCAACGGCATCAAGGTGCGCAAGATGTCGGAGGCATGTCGGCCATCAATGCGATCAACGACGGAGCCTCTTGGAAGCGGGCCGTCCGTTACAATCATTTGATCGCCGATCCAGCGAAAGCGGAAGGGTAAACGATTGCGGCCGCTGAACAGATTTTCAACCACCGCTGCCTTTTGGTTGTAAAAATTCGCATAGCTATGGCCACAGCGGATGCCTGCCAGCAAACGGCTAAGCGAGAGATAGCGACCTGCCAAGTCGGGAGCATTTTCCCATTGCCTGTCAAAATCCCGGAAGCGCGCGTCCATTTGGGCGGGGCTGTTATATCGGAAAAGACCAGGGTGCAGCAGGCTGAAGGCACGACGCACGATGGCCTTATCGTCCATTGTCGCGCCCCGCAAAGGCGACATCGCTAAGAATGCGGCCCCGCCAGCGAGAATGGACCGACGGGACAAAATCATCAGTGTGGCTTGATGAACCGCAGCGTCATCCGGTCGGATTCGCCGATAGCTAGATAGGTGTCGCGGTTCAGGTCCCCTTCCGCCAGCCGGGGGGGAAGCGTCCAGACGCCACGGGGGTAATCCTTGGTGTCTTTCGGGTTGGCATTAATCTCGCTGGATCCGGCAAACTGGAAGCCAGCCTGTTCTGCCAAGCGCCGGATGGTCGAGACCTTGATATACCCGCTAGAGCGTTCCCGATCATCGCTGGCATCTTCGGGAAGGCGATGGTCCTCAATACCCAGAACACCGCCGGGCTTCAGCATGGCGTAAAGTTCGCGAAAGGCCTCTGCACTATAATCGGCCTTGTCCGTCTTATAGCTGCCCATGCGCCAATTATGGACGTTGCGGAACGTCAAGACAGCGTCTGCCGTGCCGGGCGCGATGCCGGTTCCGCCAAGGATGAGGGGGAAATTGATGCGCCCCACCTTGTCATAAGTGGCGGGGTCCGTGTCCAGAAAGCGGGCGATGCCATCCGATCCGCTGCCAATTGGTGCCGCCACGATGAGTTTGCC
>JAHEGQ010000159.1 GCA_024645025.1 Sphingomonadaceae bacterium | reverse complement strand
GATGCGTGGCCTGATGGCGAAGCCGTCGGGTGAAATCATCGAAACGCCGATCATTTCGAACTTCAAGGAAGGTCTGACCGTTCTTGAATATTTCAACTCCACCCACGGCGCCCGTAAGGGTCTGGCGGATACGGCGTTGAAGACGGCGAACTCGGGTTACCTGACCCGCCGTCTGGTCGACGTGTCGCAAGACTGCACCGTGATCGAGGAAGATTGCGGGACAGAGCGCGCGCTGGAGATGAAGGCGATTGTGCAGGGTGGTTCCGTCATCGCCTCGCTGGCCGAGCGTATTCTGGGCCGGACAGTCGCCGAGGATATTGTCGATCCCAAGGCCAAGGAAACCATCATTCCGTCGGGCACGCTGCTCGACGAAGCGATGGTGGCCCGGATCGAAGAGATCGGCATTCAGGCCGTGCGCATCCGCTCGCCGCTGATCTGCGAAACCCGCATGGGCGTGTGCGGCAAATGCTATGGCCGTGACCTTGCCCGCGGGACGCCGGTGAATATCGGCGAAGCAGTAGGCGTCATCGCCGCTCAGTCGATCGGGGAGCCGGGCACGCAGCTGACGATGCGTACCTTCCACATCGGCGGTGCTGCCCAGCTGAACGAACAGTCGCACCTTGAGGCTGCTGTGGATGGCACGATCCATTATCGTGAACTGCGCACCATTGCCGACAAGCAGGGCCGCAACGTCGTTCTGTCGCGCAATGGCGAAATCGTCCTTCTCGACGCCGATGGGCGTGAACGCGCGGCTGACCGCTTGCCATATGGTTCCTATGTGCTGTTTGCCGATGGGGCCGCCGTGAAGAAGGGCGCGCGGATCGCGGAATGGGATCCGTTCACCATGCCGGTGATCACGGAAATTCCGGGGACGGTGAAGTATCAGGATCTGGTCGAAGGCCAGACCCTTGTCGAGCAGACGGATGAAGCCACCGGCATCGCCCAAAAGGTCGTGACGGAATTCCGCCCCGGTCGCTCGAAGATCGATCTTCGTCCGCGCCTGACCCTGCTGGATGGGGATTCGGGTGAAGCGGGCCGTTACATGCTGGCCGTAGGTGCGATGCTGTCCATCGAAGATGGGGCGCAGGTGCAGGCGGGTGACGTGTTGGCGCGTGTCACGCGTGAAGCCGCCAAGACCCGCGACATCACCGGCGGTCTGCCGCGCGTTGCCGAATTGTTTGAAGCCCGTAAGCCCAAGGACGCTGCGATTATCGCGCCGATTTCGGGCCGCGTGGTCTTTGGCAAGGACTATAAAGCGAAGCGCAAGATTGGCATCCAGCCGGAAGATGGCGATCTGGTCGAATTCCTGGTGCCGAAGTCCAAGGTCATCGACGTGCAGGAAGGCGATCTTGTGAAGCGGGGCGATGTTCTCGTCGCCGGTTCGCTCGATCCGCACGACATTCTGGAAGCGATGGGCATCGAGCCGTTGGCCGAATATCTCGTCGCGGAAATTCAGGAAGTCTATCGCTTGCAGGGCGTGAAGATCAACGACAAGCACATCGAAACGATTGTTCGTCAGATGCTGCAAAAGGTTGAAATTACCCATGCCGGTGACACCACCCTCTTGCCGGGCGAGGAAGTTGATTACGAAGAAATGCTCGAAATCAACGGCAAGGCAGAAGCCAGTGGCGGCCAGCCCGCGCAGGGCAAGCCGATCCTTTTGGGCATCACGAAGGCGAGCCTGCAGACCCGCAGCTTCGTATCCGCCGCGTCCTTCCAGGAAACGACCCGCGTGCTCACGCAGGCGGCCGTGGAAGGCAAGAAGGACACGCTGATGGGCCTGAAGGAAAACGTCATCGTTGGCCGTCTCATCCCGGCAGGTACGGGTGCCGGCATGAACCGCCTGCGCGTTGCGGCCTCCAGCCGCGATGCCGCGCTTCGCGTCCAGCAGCGTGCTTGGCAGGATAGCCTTGTCGCGCCGCGCAGCGCCGCTGAAGAGCGTGCCGCTGAACTGCGTCAGCCGGTCGAAGCCGATACCGGTGATGATCCACTGGGCGCGGTTGTCCACACGCCGGAAACGGTGGAGGACATGGGCGAAGAATAAGGCTTCACCCTTGTCTTAGACATAAAGGGCCCCGCTGGCGTGATGCCGGCGGGGCCTTTTCTTTTTAGGGGATGGGTGCGGCCTAAGTCAGGCGGCCTGCGCTTGGTCGTCTGGATCGCGCAGCACATAGCCGCGGCCCCAGACAGTCTCGATATAATTGTCGCCGCCACAAGCCGAGGACAGCTTTTTGCGGAGCTTGCAGATGAAGACATCGATAATCTTCAACTCAGGCTCATCCATCCCGCCATAGAGGTGGTTGAGGAACATTTCCTTGGTCAGCGTCGTGCCCTTGCGCAGCGACAGCAGTTCCAACATCGTATATTCCTTGCCCGTCAGGTGCACGCGTGCACCGTCGACCTCGACGGTCTTGGCATCCAGATTGACCAGCATTTTGCCCGTGCGGATGACCGATTGGGAATGCCCCTTGGACCGCCGAACAACGGCGTGAATGCGGGCGACCAGTTCTTCCCGATGGAAGGGCTTGGTCACATAATCATCGGCCCCCACGCCAAAACTGCGGATTTTTGAATCGATCTCACTCACACCGGACAGGATGAGCACCGGCGTTTGGACCTTGGCGTTGCGCAGCCTTTTCAGCACGTCATAGCCGTGCATATCGGGTAGGTTCAGATCGAGGCAAATAATGTCGTAGTCATAGAGCTTGCCGAGGTCCAAGCCCTCCTCGCCCAGATCGGTTGTATAGACGTTGAACCCCTCATTTGTCAGCATCAGCTCAATGGCTTTTGCGGTGCTGGGCTCATCTTCGATCAGCAATACGCGCATGGGATACTCCCCCTGTTACTCAACCAAACACTGCCAAAATGGCAAAACAACGCACTTCCATTAACTAAAATGCTAATGAAGGGGAAAGGTTAATATGGCGTGAAATAGCTAAAAAACTCTATCCATGATGGGTTTTGGGGCCATTTGGAACAAAGTTTCGCTTTAATCCAGAGGGTTAAGAATTAGCGCCATTTTGACGCAAAAATGATGCGGACGGCGTCAGCGGGTGAGTAGGGGCTTTAGATAACGCCCCGTATAGCTTTGTTCGGCCGCTGCGATCTTTTCTGGCGGGCCT
>JAHEGQ010000152.1 GCA_024645025.1 Sphingomonadaceae bacterium | reverse complement strand
TTCAACAATTCGACCTTGGCTTCAGGATACGTCGCCTGCGATTTCTGGCGCGCGAAATCACCCGATTGATTGATAGTGGCGCAGTAACCGATGCTGAAATGCACAGCCTGCGATCAGCCCTTTATGAGGCTTTAGGCGGATTGATCGATCTTCAAAATATGGCGACCTATAAAGGGCTTTCTTTTTCCAATCCGTCCGAGTTTCTAAATCGCGTGGGCGATATTCAGGCATTGCCCGACAAGGATGCTGCGATTGACGCGGCACTTTCCAAAGCCTTTGCCCAGTGCCCAAAAGCCTTTCGCCGGCAGATCTTGTTGGGCTATCTTGGTTTTGCCTATTTCGACATTGCGACTTTGCCAATGCTGCAAGGCGAAGGTCTGGACGAATTCAACCCGATACGCGTCGACCGGATTTCACCTGATGATGCCCAATCCATCCGCACGGGTGGCGCCGCAGCAACGCTCAAGGGCATCGAACTCAATAGTTTTGGCGCCTTTTTCAGCAGAAAATATCGCGAAAATGATTATCTGTGGGGGCGCCTGCACGGCGCAGACAGGCTGATCGACATTGTTGCGTCCACGGCTGCCACAACTGTGCCGCAAGACATTGTTGACGGGTTTAAGCGGGCGCTATTCACGGCCATTCTAGAAGAGGAATCCCGTCGGTTGACAGCGATTGCGCCGCTTTTTGAAACGCTCTCGCAAGAGATCGCCCAAGGCCCACTGGCCAAAACCGCTAAGTCAGCCTAATCTGTCAGTCAGAGCGGGAGCATCAACGCCAATGCGTATTCTGAGGTTCATTTTCTGGTTTGCGCTGACGCTTGCCGTGGCAGCGTTTTCGGCGCGCAACTGGTCGCCTGTCACGCTCGCACTTTGGGGGGATTGGGTCATGGATACGGTATTGCCCGTGCCCATTCTCCTTGCCTTTTTGCTTGGGTTGCTGCCCTATCTTATCCTGCACCGGGCGACCCGTTGGGCGCTGCGGCGCAAACTGCATCAAACCGAACGTCAATTGACTGAAATGCGGGCGCTCGCGCCGAGTGCGGAAGCGGATATCGCTTCGTCCGGCACGATTCCGCCTTCCGCTGCGCCGATTGCCGTGCCACCGGGGGTATCATGACCAGTCCTATTTATGTCGCGATCGACACGCCTGATTTTGATCGGGCCAAAGCCATTGTCAGCCGGGTGAAAAACCATGTGGGCGGCATCAAGCTTGGGCTTGAATTCTTTATGGCCAATGGCAAGGCTGGTGTGCTGGATATGGCGCATTCGGGACTGCCGATCTTTCTTGACCTGAAATTCCATGACATTCCCAATACTGTCGCCAAGGCCATTCAGGCTTTGCGCCCCATCGAGCCGGCGATCTTGACTGTCCATGCGGCGGGCGGCCGCGCCATGATGGAAGACGCCAAGGCTGCGGCGCCGAGCGGCACCAAAGTCGTCGGCGTGACAGTTCTCACCAGCCTTGATGGCAGCGATCTGACCAGCATTGGCGTTCCCGGATCGCCACACGATCAGGTGGAGCGCCTAACTCTGCTGGCGAAGGTATCAGGGCTCGACGGCGTTGTGTGTTCTGGCAACGAAGTCGCGGCGGCCAAAAAATTGTGGCCCGGCGGTTTCTTTGTTGTTCCCGGCGTGCGCCCGGCAGACGGCCCTGTGGGCGATCAAAAGCGCGTGGTGACACCGCGTCAGGCGATCGACAATGGTGCGTCCATCCTTGTCATTGGTCGACCAATCACCGCAGCGCAGGATCCTGACGCCGCTGCGCGCGCGATTGACGCGACGCTTTAACCCGTGACGCCGCGCGTCAAGATTTGCGGGGTCAGCACAGCGGAAGCCTTGGGCGCTGCTGTTACCGCTGGCGCGAGTCATATCGGCTTTGTCTTTTTTGAAAAAAGTCCGCGAAATGTGACGCTGGATGCCGCAGCGGCCTTATCCAATCTTTTGCCAGATCATGTGAAGCAAGTAGCCCTTGTTGTTGATCCAGAAGTATTTTTAATTGAAAAAATTCGTTCCGTTTTACCTCAATTGGGCGCACTTCAATTCCATGGGTCAGAGCCGCCCGAACAAATCGCCTTGTGGCGCAACATGGGCGTTGAGCTTTGGAAGGCCCTGCCGGTGCGCACATCGACAGACCTGAACGCGGCCAATCGCTATGTCGGAAGCGCTGATCGGATCCTTTATGACGCCAAGCCACCCAAGGGCGCTGAATTGCCCGGCGGAACGGGCCATCGCTTTGATTGGACGCTGCTTCAGGGTCATCGGCCCGCCCTGCCCTGGATTTTGGCAGGTGGGTTGGATGCAGACAATGTAGCCGAAGCCCATCGGGTGACAGGCGCCGACTTTTTCGATGTTTCTTCTGGCGTTGAAGGCGCGCCGGGCATCAAGGATGTGGACAAGATCGCTGCATTCCTTAAAGCAACTCACGACTTATGACTTTGACCAACTCTCTTCGTACGCAGCCCGACGATCGCGGGCATTTCGGGGCGTTTGGCGGCCGCTATGTGGCCGAAACGCTGATGCCACTTATTCTGGATCTGGAGCGTGAATATACCGCTGCAAAGGCTGACCCGGCTTTTGCAGCGCAATTTGACGATCTGCTGACCCATTATGTCGGCCGGCCCAGCCCGCTTTATTATGCCGAACGCCTGACCGAAGAGCTGGGCGGCGCGAAAATCTATTTCAAGCGCGACGAGTTGAACCATACGGGCGCGCACAAGATCAACAATTGCATCGGGCAGATCCTGCTTGCCAAGCGAATGGGCAAGACGCGGATTATTGCGGAAACGGGGGCAGGTCAGCATGGCGTGGCGACGGCGACCGTCGCCGCCCGTTTTGGGTTGCCCTGCATCATCTACATGGGCGCGCGCGATATTGAGCGGCAGGCCCCGAATGTGTTCCGCATGAAGCTGCTTGGCGCGGAAGTCCGCGCCGTGGAAAGCGGATCGCGGACGCTGAAAGATGCGATGAACGAGGCACTGCGCGATTGGGTCGCCAATGTCCATGATACGTTCTACATCATTGGCACGGCCGCTGGCCCCCATCCCTACCCCGAACTGGTCCGCGATTTTCAATCCGTGATCGGCAAGGAAGCGCGCGCGCAAATGCTGGAGCGTGAAGGCCGTCTGCCCGATC
>JAHEGQ010000148.1 GCA_024645025.1 Sphingomonadaceae bacterium | reverse complement strand
GTTGATCAGCCACGATCGCCATATGGTGGAGCTGACGGCAGATCGGTTGGTGCTGGTCGATGACGGGACTGCGCGCGATTACACCGGCAGCATGGACGATTATATCGACCTTGTGCTTGGCCGAAACCAGCCCAAGACCGGCCCAAAAGGCGATGCAAAGAAAGACACCAAATCCGCTTCTGCCCCCGCCCCTACCGCCCAGTCGCGGGCCAAGGCGCGCTATGTAAAGTCAGAGCTTGCGACGGCGGAAAAAGCCCTTGCCAAGCTGGAGGCGCGCCTAAGTGCGATTGATCAGGCGATGTATGAACCCACCAATGCCGCTGCAGACTTAGCAAAAATGACCATGTCCGAGCTGCTATCCCTGCGCAACAAGGTGGCAGAGGATGTTGCCCGCGCAGAAGCCGAATGGCTGGCGCTGGGCGAACAACTGGAAGCGCTGGAAAGGGCCTAAACACCGTATCTTATTCACCCCTTGCCCGATTATGCGTGTCGGGCGACGAACAACAGGCTATAGTCTTCCCATGCAAATACCCAATCTGCCGACCATTCTCGGCGAAGCCCTGACCGCGCGCGGATATGAAAGCCTGACCCCGGTTCAGGCCGCTGTTCTGGAAGATAACGCGATCGGGCGCGATCTGATCGTTTCCGCGCAAACCGGATCGGGCAAGACCGTGGCCTTTGGCATTGCCATTTCGGACGATCTTCTGGGCCCGGATCATGCGATCACAGCGGCGGCCGGCCCTTTGGCGCTGATCATCGCCCCAACGCGCGAACTGGCCCTGCAGGTCAGCCGCGAACTCATGTGGCTTTACGGCAAGGCCGGGGTACGCGTGGCGACCTGTGTGGGTGGGATGGACCCCTCGAAAGAACGGCGCGCGCTGCGCGACACGCCGCAGATTGTTGTTGGGACACCGGGCCGCTTGCGCGACCATCTGGAACGCGGATCGCTGGAACTCGGCGCGCTGCGCGCCGTGGTGCTGGATGAAGCAGATGAAATGCTCGACATGGGCTTTCGCGAGGATCTGGAAGAACTTCTTGATGCCACGCCGGAAACGCGCCGGACGCTGCTGTTTTCCGCAACCATGCCGGCGCAGATCACGCGACTTGCCCAGCGATACCAGCGCGACGCCTTGCGGATTTCAACCATGGGGGCCGAACGCGGCCATGGTGACATTACCTATCAGGCCGTCACCGTCTCCCCGTCAGAAATTGAACACGCTGTCGTGAACCTGTTGCGCTTTCACGAGGCAGAAACCGCAATGCTGTTCTGCGCCACGCGGGAAAATGTGCGCCGGCTGCACGCCATCTTGCAGGAACGCGGCTTTGCCGTCGTTGCGCTATCGGGCGAACATTCCCAGTCTGAGCGCAACCACGCGCTTCAAGCCTTGCGGGATCGGCGGGCGCGCGTCTGCGTGGCGACCGACGTCGCCGCCCGCGGGATCGATCTGCCGACGCTCAGCCTCGTCATCCATGTCGAAATCCCGCGAGATGCCGAAGCCTTGCAGCACCGTTCAGGCCGCACGGGCCGGGCGGGTAAAAAGGGGACGGCTGTGCTGATCGTTCCTTATCCCCGCCGCCGCCGCGTCGAAGGCATGCTGCGGGGCGCCCGGATCAATGCCGCTTGGATCGAAGCGCCAAACGCTGAAGACATCCGGCAGGGTGACCGTCAACGGTTGATTGATGCATTGCTGCAGCCAGCCGAATTCGACGACGAGGACCGCGCAATCGCAGCCCGGCTCATGACTGAACGCTCAGCCGAAGATATCGCCGCAGCCCTTGTTCGCGCGCACCGCAAGGCTCTGCCGCAAGCTGAAGAGCTTCTCGCCGGATCACCAGAGGCACGTCAGGCCGATCATCAGCAGCGGCACCGCGGAGGATTTGAAGATGTCGTCTGGTTCCACATGGATCTTGGGCGCCGCCAAAATGCAGATCCGCGCTGGATCTTGCCGCTTCTTTGTCGCCGGGGCCACATCACGCGAAACGAGATCGGCGCGATCCGCATCAGCGCGAACGAAACCCATTTTCAAATCCCCCGCGCCATCGCGCAAAAGTTCATGGCCGCTGTCGCGCGCACAGCTGGCACGGAAGATGGCGGCGATGTGTTGATCGAACAAGCGCCCGACAGCCCGCGCGAGGTTGCTCGGATCAACCGCAAACAAGGTCGCGCTGGCCCTGACGGGCAAGGCCCAACTCAGGGCGAACGCACCTATGCCCCGCGCCCAACCGGCGCACGTCGGGATGGGCCAGCCAAAGGACATCCCAAGGCACCGGGGCATCCCGGCGGTCGAGGAAAACCCAGTGGCAAACCAAGTGGCAAACCCAGCGGCTTTGCCAAGAAGGGCGGCCCCAAGGGAAAAGGGCCCAGATAATGCGTCGACGCGCGAAGATGTGACCCGATGAAAAAGAAGCGCCGCTATCTGACGGCAACCATGCCCGATGGCTATGAAAAGACCATCGGACCAACAACTGAAACGTTTACCCATTATTGGCGGATCGTCGCCGAATTGGAAAATGGGAAGACCGAAGTGTTTTGGGGCCATACCCGATCACTGGCTGAAGCGAAGCGAAAGCGCGTGCCCGCTGAAGAGGCCGCCCAGATGCGGCAATGGACCCGCTTTTCCTTCGAAATTGCAGAGCTGGTGGAGACGGAAGCGTAACCTTGTCCGTTCAGTCCAAATGCAAGGCCTGATAGCTGACCTTCTTGCCGCCAGCCAACCGGGCTTGGGCCACTTCTGAAAAACCAAGGCCCTGATGCAGGGCAAGCGACCCTGGGTTGGGGGGCGATATATTGATTTCACAGGTCAGCACAGAATGCCCCTGTTCGCGCATCACGGCGATCAGATCGCCATAAAGCCGGCCGGCCAGACCCTGCCCGCGCCTTTCTGGCGCAATGATGATGCGATCAACATAGATGAACTGCTTGAAACGCGCCTGGAACCATTTGAAATTTGTGCCCGTATAAGCCGCGTCCTGATCAAATGCGATCATCATCCCCTGTCGACCGTCGCCGGGCGCCGCCCAAAAGAACGCGGCATTGATCATCGCGCGCAGCGCCTCGGCCTCCAGCGGCGACGTCTCAATCTCATGGGCCGCATTCAACGCCAGTAAAGCGTCGAGAATGTCTGGGGTTGGAGGCGTC
>JAHEGQ010000143.1:1162-3144 GCA_024645025.1 Sphingomonadaceae bacterium | reverse complement strand
ATCTTGCGGGGACAAGACAGGCTCTGGGCGAAAATCTGGCGTCAGCGCTGAGCTTGCGCCCAGATCAATCCGCTGCGTTCCCCCAAACAGGCGGTCCTTGATCCGGCCCCGCGCGCTTAGTGTCAGGCGCTGCTGAACCGCGCCATGGCCCCATAGGCGGGTTACCCGACCTTCACCCGAAACGCTGTCGGTCTGGCTATGCGGGTCGTAAAGCAAGATCCGGCTCGCGACATGGCCATCCGGCGAAACGCCCCGCAAAAGATCGGCAAAATTGGTCCGGTTGTGCATCCCGAAATCAAACAGGCCGGCTTCAATCCGCCAATTTCCGAGGGGAAATTTCGCAATGACGCCTGATGTCGTCAGCAGGCTGTTTCGGTCTGACCAATATTGCCCCAAAAACACCTCGCGCGGCACGCGGGGCGGCAGATAACTGCCCGACGGATAGAGCGTGGCATGGGCCTCATCATCGTGATTGGTATACCCGCCAGTAAACGCGGCCAGCATCGCGCCGTCATAGGGTCGCCACACGAGACTTGCCCCATAGGTGCGAAAGCCATTCCAACCGCCTTCGGGCCGAACCTGTTCCCGAAAGCCAACCCCTGCCGCAACGCCCAGACGCGCACCATCAATCGGCAATTTGAGTTCTGCATTGCCGGCAAAGCCGCCATATGGCGCCAGTTCGAGCATCGCGCTGACCGATGTGCGATCTTGCGCCAGCATCACGTTATAATCAACAATTCCGGTCGGTGCCGGAAACGGATAGCCTTGGGCCGCGACACCGACGCGAATGGTCGATCCTTCAATGACGCGCGAGGGAACGCGCTCAATATGGTCGAAGTACAAGCCTTCAATACGCACGTTTCCGGCATCAATCGGATTGAACCCGCGTACATCGTCGGTGCCATAAAGGCCGATTTTTTCGCTGCCGATGGATTTGCCGAAGGCATCCGCCGATTGCGTGACCAGATTTTCCTGCGTGCGTTGCGCATTGGCGACACCCGGCGCCGCAACCGAAAGCCCGGCGGCAAGAAGCAGAGACTGTCTCATGGATCCCCTGATCGGCTTCTAAACGGGACGATGCGCCGCGATCAAAAACTCGACATTACCTTCTGGCCCCGTGATGGGGCTTTCGGTGAGGCCTTCTACGGACCAACCCACTGACGTCAACCAGCTTTTGACGTCTTCACAGACCCGGGCGTGCACCGCAGGATCACGCACAACCCCGCCTTTTCCAATCTCGTTGCGCCCCGCCTCAAATTGCGGCTTGATCAGCGCCATTAGCCGTGCGCCGGGACGTGTAAACATCATCGGTCGTTCCAGAACCTTTGCCAGACCGATAAAGCTGGCATCGCACACAATCAGGTCAATCGGTTCGGGGATATGGGCTTCTGTTAAAATGCGCGCGCTGGTCTTTTCAAGCACCACCACCCGATCGTCCTGACGCAGTTTCCAAGCCAGCTGGTTTGTGCCGCTATCAACCGCGTAGACACGCACCGCACCTTGGCTCAGCACCACGTCGGTAAAGCCGCCCGTCGAAGACCCGACATCGATGGCCACTGCCCCAGCGACGTCCCAGCCAAAAGCTGACAATCCATGGGCCAGCTTGATGCCACCGCGCGACACCCAAGGGTGATCCCGACCGCGCACATCCAACAGGGCGTCTTCGGCCAGCGCTTGCCCGGCCTTTTCCACCTTACGATCACCAGAATAGACAAGGCCTGCAAGGATCAGGGCCTGCGCCCGTGTCCGGCTTTCCGCAAGGCCGCGATCGACCAGCAGCTGATCCGCCCGCAGTTTTGCCATTAGGTCAGGCGCGCTTTCCAGCCTCGGCAACCGCAGAGTTGATCCGCAAGGCCTTCAGCACCGCCTCAACGATATGGGGCGCATTCAAACCTGCGTCGTCATATTGTTTTTGTGGACTGTCCTGATCTTGGAAAACATCGGGCAAGCGCAATGTCCGCAGCTTCAGCCCTGCATCAATA
>JAHEGQ010000143.1:0-1152 GCA_024645025.1 Sphingomonadaceae bacterium | reverse complement strand
CGAGCGTCAGCACATGGGCTCCAAGGCCGCCGACGGCCCCCTCTTCCACCGTCACCGCAACATCGTGTGTGGTCAGCAGCTTGCGGATCAGGTCTGTGTCCAATGGCTTGGCAAAGCGCAAATCAGCAACCGTCGTGCTGAGGCCCTTGGCCTCCAGTTGATCCGCCGCCTTCAGCGCCTCTTCCAGCCGCGTTCCAAGCGACAAGATAGCAACCTTCTTCCCCTGCCGCACAATCCGGCCCTTGCCAATTTCCAGCGCCTCGGGCGTGTCTGGCAAGGCAATGCCGATGCCATTCCCCCGCGGATAGCGGATCGCGATGGGCCCGCTGTCGTGCAGCGCTGCGGTATAGGTCATATGCACCAGCTCGGCTTCATCCGAGGGCGCCATGACAACCATATTGGGCAAGGTCGCCAGATAGGTGATATCGAAAGCGCCAGCATGGGTCGCCCCATCAGCCCCCACCAACCCCGCGCGATCAATCGCAAAACGCACGGGCAGGTTCTGGATCGCTACATCATGGACAACCTGATCATATGCGCGCTGAAGGAAGGTAGAATAAATGGCACAAAAGGGCCGCATTCCTTGCGCTGCCAAACCGGCCGCAAAGGTGACGGCGTGCTGTTCTGCAATACCAACGTCAAAACTTCTGTCGGGGTGCGCCTTGGCAAATTTATCGACGCCCGTCCCCGAAGGCATAGCCGCCGTAATCGCGCAAATTCGCGGGTCGCTTTCGGCCAATTTGGCCAATGTTTCTCCAAAAACGTTTTGATAGGCGGGCGGCCCGGGCGGGGGCTTGACCTGCGTGCCTGTTACGACATCAAATTTCTGGACGCCGTGATATTTATCGGCCGCCGCTTCTGCCGGGGCATAGCCATGCCCCTTCTTGGTCACGACATGGATCAGGCACGGCCCTTCCGCTGCATCCCGAACATTTTCAAGCACGGGGATAAGATGGTCCAAATTATGCCCGTCAATCGGCCCGACATAGTAAAAGCCCAGCTCTTCAAACAACGTGCCGCCCATCGCCATGCCGCGCGCGAATTCATCGGTTTTCTTGGCGGCAAGGTGCAATGGCTCGGGCAATTTGCGCGACAGCCTTTTCGCCAGATCACGCAATTCCAGGAACGGGCGCGACGATACGATCCGCGCGA
>JAHEGQ010000138.1 GCA_024645025.1 Sphingomonadaceae bacterium | reverse complement strand
AGCACGCCAGCAGCTGTCATCGTCGACAGCCAGACCGGCGTCAGGGCATCACATCGCGGTGCCCAATTGGCCTCTGAGGCGAAAGCGGCGAAACCCAAAATTGTTCCGGCTGCCAAAGACAGGCCATAAGCGCGCAGTCGTTCTCGTTCGGTTTCCTCAAAAAGCCACCGCACCCCCAATAGGGCCCCGCAAAGCCCAAGATAGGGCAGCATTTCGAGACCAACCGACAGCGATGCCGCAGTCGCAAAGCCAGCGGTTAGCCCGCCTCGCCGCCTGACTGGGTCGGCCAGACCTGCCAGAACAAGCGCCAGAAATGCCAATTGCCAACCGTGATGATCTATCCGGGTTGGCAGGAACATCCCCATGACCGAAGTGCCTGTGCACAAAAGCCCGACAGCAAAGAACATTGCGTGGGCACCCAACAGGCGCCGTGCAACCAGGGCAACGCCCAGCATGGCGAGCCCCAAAGGAAACAGCGGCGCGAGCGCAATGGCAAATTTCTCTGCAGCCAAAGCGCCCATCAAGGGCGACAGCACCGCCATAATCCCAGCGATCGGCAAATCCGGGAGGCGTGACCAGTGAATATCTGCGCCACCCGGTGGATCGAGCTTATACTGACGCAGATCGTACCACCCCTGCCCGCCAAGCCATGCCTTTACTTGGGCAAGTCGCAGATTGTCATCGGTATCGGCCAGGATCAGGAACTGGATATTCTGCCATCGAAAAGCGACCAGCAGAACGGCCACAATCAGCCACAGACCCAAAAGCTGCAGACCCCAATTTATACGCTGAGGTGGATTGGCCGTTTCCATGTGCGGGAGAGACGCTTAAAGGCTCAAGGCGAAAGGTCAAGGATGATCGTGACGCGACGCATAACCAACGAAAAAGCAAGACTTTTGGGGCAGATCATCCGGTTCGGGCTGGTCGGGCTGGCCCTCACCTTTTGCGTGGCAGGGGCCTATTGGGCGGTCGCAGATCTACTTCATGTCGACCCGATGGTGTCGATGACATTGGTCTATATCGTTTTTACCGGGATCGGCTTTGTCATGCATAGTCGAATAAGCTTTCGTGATCATGGCGCGCGCGATCGGGTGCATGTCCGCACCGTTCGCTTCTTCGTCACAAACGGGGTCGGCTTTGCATCGAACCAATTCTTTGTCTGGCTGCTCGTCAAGCATCTGGGTGGTGCGACATGGTGGCCGATCCTCCCGATCATCTTTGTAACGCCGGTGCTGACGTTCACGCTGAACCGGCGGTGGGTGTTCGGATGAAACTTGCTCTGCTAGCAGACGCCGCAACAGGATGAAGGACCCCATGGCAGCACCCGACCAGCCCCCCATTATTCTTTCGGTGATTGTGCCCGTCAAAGACGAGGAAGAGGCGATTATCGCCTTTGTGACGCGTGTCAGCCGGGTCATTGAGAAGCTGCCCGATCCGGCTGCGACCTCTTATGAAATCCTCTTCATCGATGATGGCAGCACGGACGGCACAATGGCAGCCATCGCGGCCGCCCATCTGGGCAATGCCCGGGTTCGGGCCATTTCCCTCTCGCGCAATTTTGGGAAGGAAGCCGCGCTTTCGGCTGGGCTTGATCATGCCCGCGGCGCCGCCGTAGTGCCGATGGATGTTGACTTGCAAGATCCGCCTGAAGTTCTGGCTGAAATGGTGGCCAAATGGCGCAACGGCTTTGACACCGTCTATGGGGTCCGCCGCGACCGGGCGACGGATAGCCTGCCCAAGCGACTTTCAGCCGATCTTTACTACAAGACGCACAATCTGCTCAGCACCGACAAAATCCCCGATCACGCAGGCGATTTTCGGCTGTTGGATCGACGCGTTGTTGATGTCATCCGCAGCTTGCCGGAACGCAATCGCTTCATGAAGGGGCTGTTCGCTTGGAGCGGCTTTAAATCAACATCGGTCGAATATGTTCGCGCCGAACGCACCTTGGGCACCACAAAATTCCGCCCTTGGAAACTTTGGACGCTCGCACTGGACGGGATCACATCCTCGTCCACCGCGCCGCTGCGCATCTGGACCTATGTGGGCGCGGTCGTGGCGGCGTGTTCCTTCATTTTTGCGCTGTTTATTATCACCAAGGCCCTGTTTTTCGGCATTGCCGTTGCCGGCTATGCCTCGCTAATGGTGGCCGTGCTATTCTTTGGCGGCCTGCAACTTTTGTCGCTGGGTATCTTGGGCGAATATGTGGGCCGTATCATGATTGAGACAAAGCAGCGCCCGCTTTACATCGTCCGCGACAGCATAGGCGTGTCGGCAGACGAGATCGACCCGCAAGCCAGAAAGCAATAACATGGATCGCGATGTTTATGATCGCATGGCGCAGCATGACGCCACGCATTGGTGGTATGTTGCGCGGCGGCGCATTCTGGCAGGCCTGATCGCGGATCGTATCCGCCCTGCCAAAAATGCCCGGATTTTGGAGGTCGGCTGCGGGACTGGCCATAACTTCGATATGCTGGGTCAATTTGGCACCGTCGATGCCATTGAAATTGACGATGGCGCGCGCGCCGTGGCGGAGACGCGGCTGGGCCGTCCGATCCTGACAGCGCCCTTGCCGGCGCTGACCGGGATATCGGACGGGGCCTATGACATGATCGCGCTGCTCGACGTGTTGGAGCATATTGACGACGATCATGCCTCGCTCGCCAGTTTGCGCCGCAAGCTGAAGCCCGGCGGCAAGATTTTGCTAACGGTGCCGGCCAATCCTTGGATGTGGAGCGCGCACGACCGCGCCCATCACCACCACCGCCGCTATACCAAGGCAGGGCTGGCCCAAGTCGCGCGGAACGCCGGCCTGAAGATAGAGTTGATCAGCCCCTTTAACAGCCTGCTCTTCCCAGTTGCGGCAGCGGCGCGGCTGGTGGGCAAGTTGATCGGCAAATCCACAAGTGACGATCAGATGCCGTCCGCCCCCGTGAATGCCATGCTGACACGCATTTTCGGGCTTGAACGCCATCTGGTCGGACGCCTGCCCCTGCCGGCCGGCGTCTCGATCGTCGCTATTTTGTCCTGACGACCCGATACAGGGCGCTGTCGCCCTTGGTCCAGACGGGCTGAAACCCCGAAAGATCGGCCTTTGCCTCTGGCTTTTGGATAATCCAGAGATAGTCGATCGCGCCCCGCGGCACCATC
>JAHEGQ010000095.1 GCA_024645025.1 Sphingomonadaceae bacterium | reverse complement strand
GTCCGATGTCGTCATTCAGGATCTGGCCGACTTTCAGCAGGCGCGCGCGCTGGGGATGGGCGCGACCGGCTTTTGCGTCTCGCCGGAGGATCCCATTGGCGGGGCAGAAAAGATGCTGGGTGGCAAAGCCGATATCGTCTTTGAATGCGTCGGTGTGCCGGGGCTGATCGCGCAAGCGGTTGATCAGGTCCGCAATCGTGGCACGATCTGCCTTTTGGGCCTGTGTACCCAGCCCGATACGTTCAACAGCTTTGCGATGTTGTCGAAGGAAGTGCGGCTGATCACCTCGGCCTTTTTCACCCGGCAGGAATATGAAGCCGCGCTTGATGCGCTGGATGCAGGCGCTGCGGAACCGCGCGCGCTGGTGACGGATACGATTTCGCTCGACGACACACCGTCGCGCTTTGAAGCGCTGCGCAAACGCACGCATGATTGCAAGGTGCTGATCGCACCCAATGCCTGACGATAAGAGAGGGATTTGACATGAGCGGCATTTTCTCGGGCAAGACGGTTCTCATTACCGGGGGCGCGACCGGCATTGGTCGCGCAAGTGCGCTGGCCTTTGCCCGCGCGGGTGCTTCGGTGCTGATTGGCGATGTGGATGCCCGCGCCGCCGAAACAGTCCGCCTGATCGAAGCGGAAGGCGGCAAGGCGCTGTTCGTTGAGGCAGACGTCCGCAAGGCCGCGGCAATGACCGCTTTGGTGGACACTTGTGTCGCGCATTTTGGCGGGATGCACATGGCGTTCAATAATGCGGGCATCTTACCCCCGCAGCGCCCGATCCACGAAGTGCCAGAAGACGAGCTGGACCTTGCCATTGATGTGGATTTCAAGGGCGTGTTCTTTGCGATGCAGGCCGAAATCCGGCATTTCCTGAAAACGGGTGGCGGCGCCATCGTCAACACGGCCTCGGTGGGTGGGTTGATCGCCGACCCCAATATGGCGCCTTATGTTGCCTGCAAACACGCCGTTGTCGGTCTGACCAAGGCGGCCGCCGTGGAATATGCGCAGAAGAATATTCGGGTGAATGCGATTGCGCCGGGCTTTGTCGTGACGCCGATGACGCAGCATTGGGCCGATAGCCAAGACTTCCGGGATATGTTCTTCGCGCAGAATATCAGTGGCCGGGCCGCGCAACCCGAAGAGATGGCCGGCACGGTGCTGCATCTGTGTTCTGATGCCGCCAGCTTCATCAATGGGGCGACCTTTACCATCGATGGCGGCCAGACCGCCCATTAAGGAGATCGGATCATGCGCGCTTTTCTTGCCGCCTTGCTGGCGCTTTTCACGACCCCTGCGGTTGCGCAATCCGCCGCCCCGGCCAAGCCGTTGGAGGTGGAGGTTATACGCACCAGTGCGGGGTCGCTCTATGCCAATGTCGCCTTGATCAAGGGGGAGAAAAAGGCGGTGCTGGTCGATGCACCCTTTACCATGGCGGATGCGCATCGCGTGGTCGCGGCCGTGCTGGACAGTGGCAAGGATCTGGAAACGATCTTCATCACGCATGATCATCCCGACCATTATTTCGCGATGGAGGTGCTGACACAGGCTTTCCCCAATGCCCGCATCGTGGCGCACCCTGTGGTCGTGGCCGATATTTGGCGGTCCTTGCCGTTCAAGGTGAAGCGCTGGTCGCCGCTTTTGGGCCCTAATGGCCCCCGGATGCCCACCGCGCCGCAGCCGACCCAAGGCGACACCATCATGCTGGAAGGGCATGAATTGCGCGTGCTGGGCCCGATGCAGGGCGATCATGTCCATGCAACCGCGCTTTGGGCGCCCGACATCAAGGCGCTTTTCCCGGGCGACCTTGTCTACAACCAAATGTATCTCTGGTTTGGGGAACATGACCCCAAAGCAATTGCCGCTTGGGGCAAATCCTTGGACACGCTGGCCGCGCTCAATCCGGACATTGTCGTTGCGGGCCATTCCAAGCCCGGCTTGCCGGATGATATGTCGGGCATCCGCTTTAGCCAGACCTATATTGCCAATTGGCCCAAGCTGGTGGCCGGTGCCAAAAATTCCGCGGACCTGAGGGCGCGGATCAAGGCGGCCTATCCCGATGCGGTCGATGTTCTGGGCGATTTTCTGCTGGGCAACAGCGCAGCCGTTGCCAAGGGCGAAGCGGCGGCTTGGCAGGAATAATCGCCCGCCCCCCATGCTTTGGTGCAGGGGTGGTTTGCATTAAAGAGATTTGATCTGCATGACGGCCCGGTGCAGGGAAGAACCCTGATCGAATAAAGGGCCAGTCAGAATGCGACAGATTGATCATTTCATTGTGGGCGGCGCGGGCAGCGCGCCCAAGCGCTTGGGCGATGTGTTCAACCCCAATGACGGCGGCGTACAGGCGCAGGTTGTGCTGGGCGATGCCGCTGTGCTGGAACGCGCCGTGCAGGCGGCGCTTGCCGCGCAGCCGGGCTGGGCGGCCACCAATCCGCAGCGCCGCGCGCGCGTGATGTTTGATTTCAAGCGGCTGATTGAAGAGAATATGGACGACCTCGCCCATATGCTCTCGGCCGAACATGGCAAGGTGATTGCCGACTCCAAGGGCGATATCCAGCGCGGTCTGGAAGTCATCGAATTCGCCTGTGGTCTGCCGCATTTGCTGAAGGGCGAATATACCCAAGGCGCCGGGCCCGGCATTGACGTTTATTCCGTGCGCCAGCCGCTGGGCCTTGGCGCGGGCATTACGCCCTTCAACTTCCCGGCGATGATCCCGATGTGGATGTTCGGCCCGGCCATCGCGGTGGGCAATGCGTTCATCGTAAAGCCGTCAGAGCGGGATCCGTCCGTCCCCGTGCGTCTGGCCGAACTGATGCTGGAAGCGGGCGCGCCCGAGGGGATTTTGCAGGTCGTCCATGGCGACAAGGAAATGGTCGACGCGATTTTGGATCACCCGGCGATCGCCGCGGTCAGCTTTGTCGGATCGTCGGACATTGCGCATTATGTCTATCAACGTGGCGTCGCCGCCGGCAAGCGCGTGCAAGCGATGGGCGGCGCCAAAAACCATGGCATTGTCATGCCCGATGCCGATCTGGATCAGGTCGTCAATGATCTCGCGGGCGCGGCCTTTGGCTCGGCCGGGGAACGCTGCATGGCTTTGCCCGTGGTTGTGCCGGTGGGCGATGAGACCGCCGAACGGCTAAAGGCAAAGCTGATCCCGGCGATCGAAGCCTTGCAGGTTGGCATCTCCACCGACGCTGATGCGCATTATGGCCCGGTTGTCACCCAAGCGCATAAGGAAAAGGTTGAAGCCTGGATCCAAAAGGGCGTGGATGAAGGTGCGGAGCTGGTGATCGACGGCCGCGGCTTTACGCTTCAGGGCCATGAAAAGGGCTTTTTCGTCGGCCCGACGCTGTTTGACCGCGTGACGCCCGATATGTCCGCGTACAAAGAGGAAATCTTTGGCCCCGTGCTGCAGATCGTCCGCGCGCAGAGCTTTGAAGAGGCGCTGGCGCTGCCGTCTGCCCACCAATATGGCAATGGCGTCGCGATCTTCACGCGCAATGGCCATGCCGCGCGGGAATTTGCATCGCGCGTCAATGTCGGGATGGTCGGCATCAACGTGCCCATTCCAGTGCCGGTGGCCTATCACAGCTTTGGCGGTTGGAAGCGGTCGGGCTTTGGCGATCAGGATCAATATGGCATGGAAGGCATCCGCTTCTGGACGAAGGTGAAGAAGATCACCAGCCGCTGGCCCGACGGGTCGGTGGATGGCGGCAACGCCTTCATCATTCCAACCATGGGGTGATCATGAACCCGTTTGACCTGACCGAGGACCAGCGCGCCATTCAGGAAATGGCGCAAAAGTTTACGGCCGATGCCATCACGCCTTTTGCGGCGGCGTGGGATGAACAGCACATCTTTCCCCGTGACACGATCAAGGCCGCAGCCGAATTGGGCTTTGGCGCGATCTATGTGTCGGAAGAATCGGGGGGCATCGGGCTGGGTCGGCTGGAGGCGGCGCTCATCATGGAAGCCATGGCCTATGGCTGTCCGGCGACCAGCGCCTTCATCTCCATCCACAATATGGCGGCGTGGATGATCGACTGCTTTGGATCGGATGATCTCAAGGCGCGCTATTTGCCCAGCCTTGTCGGCATGGACAAGATCGCCAGCTACTGCCTGACCGAGCCGGGTTCTGGATCGGACGCAGCGGCGCTCAAGACGGCGGCGCGGCGGGACGGCGACCATTATGTCGTCACCGGCACCAAGCAGTTCATTTCCGGCGCGGGCGAAAACGAGGTCTATGTCGTCATGGTCCGCACTGGCGATGCTGGCGCGAAGGGCATTAGCTGCCTTGTCATCGACAAGGATATGCCGGGCGTCAGCTTTGGCGCACAGGAACGCAAGCTGGGCTGGCACGCCCAGCCCACCGCGCAGCTGATCTTGGAAGAGGCGCGCGTGCCGGTTGCCAATCGCGTCGGGGCGGAAGGCGATGGCTTTAAGTTCGCGATGGCGGGGCTTGATGGCGGCCGGTTGAACATTGGGGCCTGTTCGCTGGGCGGCGCGCAACGCTGTTTGGATGAGGCGCTGCGCTACACGCAGGAGCGCAAGCAGTTCGGCAAAGCCATTGCGGATTTCCAGAACACGCAATTCACGCTGGCCGATATGGCGACCGATCTGGAAGCCGCCCGTGCGCTTCTCTATCTTGCGGCGGCCAAGGTATCCGCCAACGCGCCCGACAAGACCAAATTCGCCGCCATGGCAAAGCGCTTGGCGACCGACAGCGGTTCGGCGATTGTCGACCGCGCGCTTCAGCTGCATGGCGGCTATGGCTATTTGATGGATTATCCCATTGAACGTTTTTGGCGCGACTTGCGTGTTCATTCGATCCTTGAGGGGACCAATCAGGTGATGCGTATGATCATCGGGCGGGAATTGCTGAAGTGACGCGCGCCTTCTCACCCCGTTTGTCCCGAGCAACGTCGAGGGACGTGTCTCGACGGCGCGCGACACGAACGGAGGCAGCATGAGCGAGGTTCTGGTCCAAACCGAAGGGCGCGTCGGTCGACTTCGGCTTAACCGGCCCAAGGCCATTCATGCGCTGACGCTGCCCATGGTCCACGCGATGACGGCCGCGCTGCGCGCTTGGCGGGATGATCCTGCGATTGAGGGGGTCATCATCGACCATGCAGAAGGCCGGGGCTTTTGCTCGGGCGGGGATATCGCCTTTTTGCGCCAATCGGCACTGGAGGATGGCGGGGCGTCTGGACGTCAATTCTTCCACGACGAATATCAGCTCAACCATCTGCTCTTTACCTATCCCAAGCCGGTGATCGCCTTCATGGACGGGATCACCATGGGCGGCGGCGTCGGGATCAGCCAGCCCGCGCGGCTGCGCGTGGCGACCGAAAACACGCGCTTTGCGATGCCCGAAACCGGGATCGGCCTGTTTCCCGATGTGGGGGGCGGCTGGTATCTGTCGCGACTCAGCGGTCGGTTGGGGGCTTTTCTTGCGCTCACCGGTGCACGGCTGGATGGGGCGGAGTGCCTCGAAGCAGGTCTTGCCACCCATTATCTGGCCGCGGATAGCCTGAGCGCCGCCAAGGCAGAGATTGCGGTCAATCCGTCCGACGCTGCTGCCATTCTCGACCGGCTTTCAGCCCCTGCCCCGGCGGCGCGGATCGCGGCCAATCGGGTGCAGATTGATCGGCTGTTTGCGTCGGATGTGCTGGAGGATATTCTGGCCGCGCTCAAGGCCGATCCGTCCGACTGGGCAGCCAAGGAGCGCGCGACGCTTGCCACCAAATCACCGCAGACGTGCAAAGTTGCGCTGCGCCAATTGCGGGAAAGCCTTCACTGCCCCGATTTTGCGGCGAATATGGTGATGGAATATCGCATTGCCAGTCGCGTGCTGACCCGGCCCGATTTTATCGAAGGTGTGCGCGCCGTGATCGTGGACAAGGATAATGCGCCGCACTGGAACCCAGATACGCCCGAAGGGGTGACCCAAGATTTGCTCGACGCGATCTTTGCGCCGCTGCCCGCCTCTGAAGAATGGAAACCGCTATGACCTATGAAACAATCCTTGTGGAACAGCGCGATGCGGTCACGCTGATCACGCTCAATCGCCCTCAGGCCTTGAACGCCTTGAACGCGCAGGTGCTGGAAGATTTGATTGCCGCCTTTGCAGCTTTTGAAGCCGATGGCTCGCAGCGCTGTGCCGTCATCACCGGCGCGGGGGAAAAGGCCTTTGCCGCCGGCGCCGACATCAAGGAAATGGCGGATAAGCCCGCCGCGGAATTTTACGCGGATGATTTCTTCAGCCGCTGGACCAGCCATGTCGTCAAGACAACCCGCAAGCCGTGGATCGCAGCCGTCAATGGCTTTGCGCTGGGCGGCGGGTGCGAATTGGCGATGATGGCCGATTTCATCATCGCGGCAGATACGGCGCGCTTTGGCCAGCCCGAAATCAAGCTGGGCGTTGGCCCGGGCATGGGCGGTTCGCAGCGGCTCACCCGCGCCATTGGCAAGGCCAAGGCGATGGAAATGTGCCTGACCGGCCGGATGATGGGCGCCGAAGAGGCGGAGCGCGCGGGCCTTGTTGCCCGCGTGGTGCCGCTGGCCACGCTGATTGAGGAAGCGTTGAAGACGGCCAATGACATCGCTGCCATGCCGCCGCTTGCTGCCATCGCGAACAAGGAAATGGTCAATGCGGCGTTTGAAACGACGCTGGATCAAGGGCTGTTGATGGAACGCCGGATCTTTCAAGTGCTGACCGCGACCGAGGATAAGGCAGAAGGCATGGCGGCCTTTATCGAAAAGCGGCCCGGCAATTGGACGGGGCGATAAGCCATGAAAATCGGCTTTATTGGCCTGGGGAATATGGGCGGCGGCATGGCGGCCAATCTCGTCCGCGCCGGCCATGACGTGCGCGCCTTTGACCTGTCGGCCGAGGCGCTTGCCCGCGCGCAAGACACCGGCTGTGTGCCAGCGGCAACTGTGGCAGAGGCTGTGGCCGATGCGCAGGCGGTGGTCACCATGTTGCCCAATGGCAAGATTGTGGACCACCTCTATGCCGACGAGGTGATTGGCAAAGCGCCGCGCGGGGCCATCCTGATCGATTGTTCGACAATTGATGTGGAGACCGCCCGCAAGGTTGCGCGCGATGCGGCCAAGCGCGGCGGCTATGAAATGGTCGACGCGCCTGTTTCTGGCGGGATCGGTGCCGCAAATGCTGGGACATTGACCTTCATGGTTGGGGGCACGCCCAGCGCCTTTGACCATGCCCAGCCGGTCCTGTCAGCCATGGGCAAGGCGGTCATTCATGCCGGGCAAAGCGGGGCGGGCCAAGCCGCCAAGATCTGCAACAACATGATCTTGGGCGCGACGATGATTGCGACCTGTGAAGCCTTTGTGATGGCCAAGAAGCTGGGCCTCGACCCGCAGACCTTTTACGATATCTCGTCCAAGGCATCAGGCCAGAGCTGGTCAATGACCAGCTATTGCCCCGTGCCCGGTGTTGGACCGCAAAGCCCGGCGGACAATGACTATCGCGGCGGCTTTGCCACCCAGTTGATGCTGAAGGACTTGCTGCTGGCCATGCAAGCGGCGGATCAGGCCGGGGCGGTGGTGCCCATGGGCGCCCGCGCGGCTGAACTTTATCAGGAATTTGCAGCACTTGGCCAAGGGGATGTCGACTTTTCCGGCATCATCCATATGCTGGAGGCCAGCAGCACCGACGCATAGGGAAAGAGGGGAACGGACATGGCCTCGGCCAAGAAGGAAGAGGGCCTGTCGCTTCGTTTTCTGGGGGCGGCGCGCACCGTCACGGGATCGTGCATGGTGTTTCGCCATGACGGGCGAACGGTGCTGGTTGATTGCGGCCTGTTTCAGGGATCCCGGTCGCTGGAGGCGCTTAACTATGGCCCGTTTGATTTTAATCCCGCGCAGGTGGACGCGGTTGTCCTGACCCATGCGCATATTGATCATAGCGGCCTGTTGCCCAAGCTGGTGGCGCAAGGGTTCAAGGGCAAGATCTGGTGCACCGACCCAACCGCCGCGCTGTTGGAACATATGCTCGCAGACGCTGGCCGCATTCAGGAAAGCGAAGCCGCGCGGCGCAACCGGCGGCATGATCGTGCGGGCGATACGCCCTTTGAACCGCTTTACACCGCAGCAGATGCGCTTGACGCCTGGCGGGCCTGCGTTGCGACGCCAGAAGAAAGCTGGGTAGAGCCCGCCCCCGGCTTTCGGGCGCGGTTCTGGAATGCCGGCCATATTCTGGGCGCGGCCTCGGTGGAGCTGGAGGTGGGCGGCGTGCGCCTTTTATGTTCGGGGGACCTTGGCCCGGACAACAAAATCTTCGAGGAAAAGCCGGACGCGCCTTCGGGCTTTGACTATGTGATCTGCGAATCCACTTATGGGGACCGCGCGCGCGAACCGGTGACGCCTGCGGGCCGCCGGGCAGATTTGCAGGCAGAGGTGCGCCGGGCCTTGGCGCGGGGCGGCAATCTGATCATCCCGGCCTTTGCGCTGGAACGCACCCAAGAATTGCTGTTCGATCTGGGCCTGTTGATGGATCAAGGGGCGTTGCCCAATGTCCCCATATTTGTGGATTCGCCGCTCGCCAACAAAACGACGGGGGTCTTTGCCGCTTATGCGGATCAGCTGGAAGACACCAACGGCGCGAATGTCTTTGCCAATCCGGCCTTTCACTTTGTCAATGATGTGACGGAATCGATGCGGCTTAACGCCATGTCGGGCGCGATCATTCTCGCAGCCTCCGGGATGTGCGAGGCAGGGCGCATCCGCCACCATTTGCTGCATAATCTTGACCGCACCGATTCCACGGTGTTGTTCGTCGGCTTTCAGGCCCAAGGCTCTTTGGGCCGGGTGTTGGTGGATGGCGCAAAAACGGTGCGCATCTCGGGCCGGGATGTCCGGGTGCGCGCCGATATCCGGGTGCTGGACGGCTATTCCGCCCATGCCGATCAGGCTGAGCTGCGGCGCTGGATCGCGGCCCGCCAGCCGATCAGCGGCAGCTTGTTTCTGGTCCATGGCGAACAGGGCGCGCTCGACACGTTGCACCAATTGGTCGCCCAGGATTGCCCCGGGCTCGACATCCGCTTGCCCCAGATTGGCGAGGCCTATGCGCTGGCCCCGGCCACCGCAGCGCACCGGACGGCAACGGGCGACCCGGCTTTGGTCCATAGTCTGGAGCGCGACTGGCAGAACGCCTATGCCGATTTTGCCACCCGGCTGAAGCGCGAACTGGCCGACATCAAGGATGCCCGCGACCGTCAGCACGCGATCGACGATATGCGCCGCGTGCTAGAAAGCTATAAGGCCCATAAGGCCCAGCGCGCCGACCGCCACCGCCGCTGACCCGCCTAAAGCTGACTGTATCGGGGTTGCCCTGCCGGGGTCAGTTGCCTATCGCCCTGCCCCAAGAGGATATCATGATCGACGCTTTTCTGACTTCAACCGCCGTTGTCACCCTTGCTGAAATTGGCGACAAGACGCAGCTGTTGGCGATTGTTCTGGCGACACGCTTTCAAAAGCCCATGCCTATTGTTCTGGGTATTTTGGCCGCGACCATCGCCAATCATTTTCTGGCGGCGCTGCTGGGGTCCGAAGTGGCCTCGGTGCTGGACGGGCCGGGTTTTCGCTATGCGGTTGCTGCGTCCTTCATCGCGATGGCCGCCTGGACACTTATTCCCGACAAGCTGGACGATGAAGATCAGACGCCCGCGCGCTTTGGCGCCTTTCTGACGACCTTGATTGCCTTTTTCTTGGTGGAAATGGGCGACAAGACCCAGATTGCGACCATCGCGCTGGGCGCGCGCTTCCATGATGTGGTGCCCGTCACCATGGGCACGACCTTGGGCATGATGCTCGCCAATGTGCCCGCCGTCTTTTTGGGGCATGAGGTGCTGAAATATGTGCCGCTGTCGATCGTGCGGATCATCGCAGCGGTGCTGTTTTTGGTGATCGGCCTTTGGCTTTTGGCGCAGACCGCCGGGGTCTTGGCCTAGGCTTATGCTTCGCCCATGCGCACAAGGTCTGCCAGCGCCGCTGTAATGGGGGCCTGAAGCCCGGCCTGCTGCGCGGCACGGACGATTTCGCCATTGATCGCGTCGATCTCCGTTGGGCGCCCGGCCAGCCGGTCTTGCAGCATAGAGGGTTTGTGGCCCTTGTGATGGGCGAGCGCAAAGTCGATCTTGGCGTGCAGCCGGGCGCGGTCCATGGTGATGCCATGTGCGGCGGCAACGGCAATGCTTTCTTCGGCCACCGCCAAGGCAAGCCGACGCCCTGCTTCGGTGTCCAGCCCACCCACGGGCACGCCCAAGATCGTCGACAAGGCATTGAGCGCGGCGTTGAACGCAGCCTTTTCCCAGATGGCTGCGTGGATATCTGCGTCATAGTCGGCCTGCATCCCCGCATCGTTCAGCGCGGCGATGGCCTGATGGGCAAGGTCCGCGCCCGCCGCCTGAAAGCTGCCCAGCCAAACATGGCCGCTGCCATGGACGGCAACACGTTGGGGCGGGATGAAATCGGCAGGCCAGTCGGTAACGCCCATCAGCACGCGGTCAGCGGGAAAGACCTGCGCAATGGCTTCGGCATTGCCCAGCCCGTTTTGCAGGGTGAGCGCCGCCGCGCCGCCCTGTGCCAGATGCACAACCGATTGGATGGCCGCCGCGCTGTGCATCGCCTTGGTGAACAAGATGACGAGATCAACCGGCCCGATCACCTCTTGGGCTTGGGCCGCGCGGACCGGGACGTGATAATCGCCGCTTGTGTCGCGCAGTGAAATGCCGTCAGCGGTGATCGCCGCCCGTCGGGCAGGGTCCACATCAACCAACGTCACGTCGCGCCCGGCGCGGGCCAGACGGGCCGCAAACAGGCAGCCCATCGCGCCTGCGCCGATCATCACAATTTTTTGCATGGTTCGTGCCCTATTGCGGTTGGGGGACCGTTATCTCCGGCTTTGCGGGCAGATCAACTGGCTTTCGTTTGGCGTGCAACGCTCTATGCTCCGGCTATCGGCGGAGAGGGCCATGAAACTTGCTGATTTGATTGATGATCGCCCAGAGGCGGGCATTTTCCGCGTGAGCCGGGCGATCTTTACCGACGCGCGCGTGTTCGAGGCGGAAATGCGCACGATCTTTGAAGGCGGATGGGTGTTTCTGGGTTTGGAAAGCCAGGCGCCAGGACCGCATGATTTCTTCACCACGCACGCCGGGCGCGTGCCAATTCTTGTCCAGCGCGACGAAACGGGGGCGCTGGGCGGCTTTGTCAACAGCTGCCCGCATAAGGGCGCGCGGATCGCGCTGGTGCGCCAAGGCCATGCCCGACAGCACATCTGCCCCTATCATAGCTGGAGCTTTGACAGCGCCGGGCGCAACAAGGCGGTCAAGTGGAAGCGCGCGGGCTGTTATTCGGATGCCTTTTTGCAGGACGATCAGGGTCTGGCCCGTCTGCCTGCTTTTGGGAGTTATCGCGGATTTGTCTTTGGCAGCTTGTCGGCCAATGTACCGACGCTCGATGAGTATCTGGGGGAGGCGCGCAAGCTGCTGGACCTTGTGGCCGACCAAAGCGACGACGGGCTAGAGCTGGTCCCGGGGCAAGTGACCTTCACCTATGCAGCCAACTGGAAGCTGCAGCTGGAAAATTGTTCCGACGCCTATCACTTCACCTCGGCGCATCCCTCTTACATCCGTGTGCTGGAACGTCGGCAGCAGGAAATGAGCGCCGATGTCGTTGCCTCGGTGTGGGAAAACAGCGATTATTGGAAGGAAGAAACCCAAGGCATCGGCGGCGGCAGCTTCAGCTTTGAAAATGGCCATGTCCTTAATTGGGGGGTGTTTGGCGTGACGCCCGCCATCCCGCTTTATGAACGCGCGGCAGAATTGGCCGATCGCTTTGGCCCGGCCAAGCGGGATTGGATGTTCAATATGCGCAACCTCACCATCTTTCCCAATTTGCAGGTGGCGGAAAATGCATCGAGCCAGTTGCGGATCATTCGCCCGATCGCCCCGGATCGCACAGAAATGCAGACGTGGTGCATCGCGCCAAAGGGCGAGAGTGCGCAGGCGCGTCGTCAGCGCATTCGCCAATATGAGGATTTCTTCAATCCCACCGGTATGGCGACGCCAGATGACACCATCGCCTATGAAAATTGCCAGCGCGGCTTTGCCGGAAAGGTGGCGCCATGGCTGCAAGGCTATGCGCGCGGGATGACGGCCAGCGTGCCCGGCGGCAACCGCTTTTCCGACAAGATTGATCTGCACCCGGCGCGCAGCGTGCTGGCGGATTCGCAGCTGTGCGATGAAACGCTATACCACAGCTATTACCGCGCTTGGGCGCAGCGCATGGCAGGAGAATTCGGGGCATGAGCGCGGATGTGTTGACCCCCGCCGCGGCCGCGGCGCTGCTCTATCGGGAAGCCTTGTTGCTGGACAGCAGCCGCTTTTCGGACTGGCTGGATCTGTTCACGCCCGATGTTGAATATTGGATGCCAGCTTGGCGCGACGAGGTATCAACAACACAAGACCCCGATCGGGAATTGTCGCTGATCTATTATCGCGGCCGCCGCAATCTGGAAGACCGGGTGATGCGGCTGACCTCTGGCTTGTCCATTGCGTCATCCCCGCTGCCGCGCGTCGTTCACCAGATCAGCAATGTGGTCGTGCTGGAAAGCGGGGCCGGGGCGGGCACGGTCAATGCCGTTTTTGTCTGCCATCGCTTTGACCCGCGCATGGGCCGCACCGACTGTTTTTTTGGCCGCTATGATTATCAGCTGGTCCTAGAAGCAGGGGATTGGAAGATCGCGCGCAAGAAGATCACGCTGCTCAATGATACCATCCCGACCGTGGTCGACATTAATTCCATCTGACGCAGACAGACAAAAGAGAGGACGCTCGTGAACTTCGATCATAGCGACAAGGTGAAGGCGCTTATGGCGCGTGTCGAGGCGTTTATGGACGCCCATATCTACCCCAATGAGGCAGATTATTATCATTGGGTCCATGATGCTGCGAACCTGTGGCAGGAATGGCCGAAGATGGAAGCCTTGAAGGACAAGGCCCGCGCCGAAGGCTTGTGGAACCTGTTCCTGCCGCATGAATATGGCGCGTTCAGCCCGGGCCTGACCAATTTGGAATATGCGCCGCTGGCAGAGCTGATGGGCCGGGTGCCCTTTTCATCGCAGGTGTTCAACTGTTCCGCACCCGACACCGGCAATATGGAAGTGCTCGCCAAGTTCGGGTCCCCTGAACAGCAGGACCGCTGGTTGAAGCCGCTGCTCGCGGGGGAGATTCGTTCGGCCTATGTGATGACCGAGCCGCAGGTGGCCTCGTCCGACGCCACCAATCTTGAGCTGTCGATCCTGCCCGATGGCGATGACTATGTGATCAACGGGCGCAAATGGTGGATCTCCAACGCGATGCACCCGCGCTGTGATGTGTTCATCGTTATGGGCAAGACGCTGTTCGATAATCCGCGCCATGCGCAGCATTCGCAGATCATCGTCCCGCGCGATACGCCGGGCGTGCGCGTGGTGCGGCATCTGACGGTCTTTGGCTCGATGAACTCACCGGGCGGGGAGTGTGAGCTGGAATTCACCAATGTCCGCGTCCCCAAGGAAAACTTGATACTGGGCGAAGGCCGGGGGTTTGAGATTGCCCAAGGCCGGTTGGGGCCGGGGCGCATCCACCATTGTATGCGTTCCATCGGGCAGGCGCAGCGATCGCTGGAATATATGGCGCGCCGGGCGGACAGCCGCGTTGCCTTTGGCAAGAAGCTGTCGGACCAGTCGAGCATCCGTCAGGACATTGCGCGGTCCTTTTGCGAGGTGGAAATGGCGCGGCTGCTGACGTTGAAGGCCGCCGACCAGATGGACAAATATGGCAATAAGGTCGCCAAGGATCTGATCGCCGCGATCAAGGTCGTTGCCCCGCACATGGCGCAGACGGTCGCGGATCGGGCCATTCAGGTGCATGGCGGCATGGGCGTCAGCGACGATGCGCCCATGGCCTATTTCTTCACGCTCAACCGCTATGTCCGCATCACTGACGGACCGGAAGAGGTCCATATGGCGCAGCTCGCCAAACAGAAGATCGCCGAATATCTGGCATCGCCCCAGCGCTGAGGAGACGAAAGATGAAAGCACTTCGTTATTACGGCGCGCGCGACATCCGCTGCGAAAGCATGGATGATCCGACGCTGCAGTCCCCGCGCGACGCGATTGTGAAGGTGGATAAATGCGCCATCTGCGGATCAGACCTTCACATTTATCACGGCCACGGCTTTTCCGAAGATATTGGCTATTGCGTCGGCCATGAGGCGGTGGGTGAGGTGGTCGAAGTGGGTCGCGCCGTTTCGCGCCTGAAGGTGGGCGATAAGGTGATGATCTCGGCCGCAGTCGGCTGTGGGTCGTGCGCGGCGTGCTTGGCGGGCAATGTCGTTAAATGCGCCACCAATAGCGGCAATTGCTATGGCCTGTCTGCCGCGCTGCAGGGCTGTCAGGCAGAGGCCGTGCGGGTGCCCGCGGCAGACACCAATGCCGCCCTTATCCCGGAAGGGATCAGCATAGATCAGGCGCTGATGATGACGGATAGCCTCGCCACGGCTTGGTTTGGCGCCCGGCAGGCCGATATTGTGCCGGGCAGTTCGGTGGCGGTTGTCGGCTTGGGCCCGATTGGCCTGATGGCGGTGGAAAGCGCCTTCGCCATGGGCGCATCGATTGTCTATGCGATTGACCTTGTCCCCGAGCGCCGGGCCCTTGCCGCGCAATTGGGGGCCGTGCCGATCGATCCCGAGGCGGCGCCCGATCTGATCCGGGAGGCGACCAAAGGCCGCATGGTCGACTGCGTGGTCGAAGCCGTGGGCGTGGACGCCACAATCAGCCTTTCGCTCCGCCTTGCGGCGCGCCGCGGGACCGTTTCCGTCATCGGCGTGGCGCAAAGCCGCAAATTCACCTTCCCCATCAGCCGCGCCTTTGGGCAAGGGCTGACCTTTCGCATCGGCACGTGCTCCGTTCCCGAAGAATGGCCTGCGCTGATCCCGCTGATCCAATCGGGGCGGCTAAAGCCCGAACGCTATATCAGCCACGTCCTCCCGCTCAGTGACGGCGCGCAGGCGTATGCGCTGTTCGATGCCCGGGCCGAAGGGGCGCTGAAGATGGTGCTGACGACTTAACAAAAAAAGCGCCGCATCTTTTGGTGCGCGATCTTATTCTGACACTATTGCAGCGCATGGGATTGATCGCGGCTTAATCGCGCCTGCCTGCAGCCTAATCATCCCAAAGTCTTGGGCTTAGATCGGCGAATTATTCGCGTATTTCCGGCATATTTTGATGATCATTGAAATAAAATCTACTTGCTGTTAGCTGGAATGAAAGACTGGCTTAAGCGAATTTCTATCTCTTGGAATCTAAATCAGCGACACCTCCAATCCATTATTACCATAATTTTAAGATATTGTTTGCCATTCATCATATTTTTTCGAATAATAGAAATATTGGAGAGTTTTAG
>JAHEGQ010000272.1 GCA_024645025.1 Sphingomonadaceae bacterium | reverse complement strand
CATGGATTATCCGCCCTGCATCCGTCGGATGAACCGCGCAACGATTAAGGGCGATCGCCCCTTTTGATCCCGCAACTTTAGGCGATCGGCAGAAAAATGTCTTTGACCCATCACCACGCCGATTTGGGCGATGTCCAGCTTCATTATGTCACCGCAGGCGCGGGCGCGCCGGTGGTGTTGCTGCATGGCTGGCCGCAGACATGGTTCATGTGGCGCGACGTGATCCCGCTGTTGGCCCCGCATTTCAGCCTGATCGCGCCCGATATGCGCGGCCTGGGGGACAGCAGCCGTCCTGAGGCGGGCTATGACAAGATGACGGTCGCGCGCGATATCGCGGCGTTGATGGACCAATTAGGCCATGGCCAGTTCCGGGTGGTGGCCCATGATTGGGGCGGGCCAGTTGCCTTTGCGCTCGCCGCGCAATTCCCGGATCGGGTGCTGTCCATGGCCATTTTTGATGCGCCGGTTTTGGGGGATGGCGGCCCGATCGAGCACCATAGCCGCTGGCATTTTGGTTTCCACGGCCTGCCTGATTTGCCCGAGGCGCTGACGCAGGGGCGCGAAGAGCTTTATTTGCGCTTTTTCTATCGCTTTGGCGGGGCGACGCCAGATGCAATCAGCGAGGCGGCGCAGGCCGAATATGTTCGCGCCTATGCGCAGCCCGGCGCGATGACAGCGGGCTTCAACTATTACCGTGCCGTCCCGCAGGACATTGCTGATAACACGGCCTTTCGCGCGGCGGGCCGGTGGCTGGATATGCCGATCCTCGTTTATGGGGGGGATCCCAATACCCGTGGTCGGGGGATGACGGCGCTGGACAGCTGGTCACGGGTGGGCCGCAACGTCACGGGCGGTGTCGCTGAAAAATGCGGCCATTGGATCCCGGAAGAGCGGCCAGACTTTGTCGCAGACGAGGTGCGGCGTCACTTCGACAGGGCCTAGGCCGATGCCCGATGTCAACGATCCCGCTGCGTTCAGCCATCATCAGGCCGATGTAAATGGTATAGCCCTTCATTATGTGGCCCAAGGTGAGGGGCCCTTGGTCCTGATGCTGCACGGGTTTCCCTATACATGGTTCGAATGGCGGCATCAGATCCATGCCTTGGCCGCGGCCGGGTTTCGGGTGGTGGCGCCCGACATTCGCGGCTTTGGGCAAAGCGCCAAGCCGGATGTGATTGCGCAGTATACGCTTCTGCACAGCGCGGGCGATGCGGTGGGCTTGGTGGCGGCCTTGGGGGCGGACAGGGCATTTCTGGTGGGGCATGATCTGGGCGCTTGGATCGCGGCGGCGGCCGCGCGGTTGCGTCCGGATGTCTTTCCCGCGCTGGCCTTGATCAGCACGGCGCTGGGTGCGCGCGAAGCGGTTCGTCCCAGCACGGCCTGGGCCGCGATTGAGGCGCAGGGCGAGGGGCAACTGTATCACCATTATTTTCAAGCGCCGGGCGTGGCGGAAGCGGAATTGGATGCCGATATCGCGGCCACGCTGCGGGGCATTTATCACGCCATTTCCGGCATGGCCAAAGGCGCAGAACGCTGGCGACTTTTGATCCGTCCGGGCGAGCGGCTGCTGGACACCTTTCCCGATCCGGGCCACGTCCCCGCCTTTCTGACGGCGGATGCCTTTGCGGAGTATGTCCGACACTATCGCAAGGGAGGCTTTGCAGCGCCGCTTGCCCATTACCGCTGCCGGGACCTTAATTGGGATTTAACGGCAGCATGGGTGGGGCAGACGATTGACCAGCCCAGCCTGTTTATCGGCGGAGCTGCGGACCCGGCATTGGATGTGATGCGCCCGGCCTATGATGCCTTGGCGCAAACCTATACCCGGCTGGCGCACAAGACATTGCTGGCGGGCGTTGGCCATGGCGCCCCCGAAGAAGCGCCTGAGGCAGTGTCCCGTTTGTTGATTGATTTTCTGTCCTTACAGGAGGCCCATTGATGGCCCGATATGCCCTGACTGTCCCCCGCGCCTTTCTGGCCCCCTTGATGCCCGGGCTGGGCACAGCGCTGGTGATTGCTGCCGCCGCGACTTTTTTGTCGGAACATTATGGGGCGCCGGTCATGCTGTTTGCATTGCTGCTGGGTATGGCGCTGAACCATTTGGGGGAAAGTGCGCGGGCCGCTGATGGGTTGGCCTTTGCCTCCAAGACGATCCTGCGCGTCGGCGTTGCGCTATTGGGTGCGCGCATTTCGGTGGAACAGGTGGTGGCGCTGGGCTGGCAGCCGCTGCTGATCGTATTGCTGGGCGTCAGCGCGACCATTGGGGTTTCGGTGCTGGTGGCGCGGTGGATGGGATTTAGCCCATTATTCGGCTTGTTGTCTGGCGGTGCGACCGCGATCTGTGGGGCGTCAGCGGCCCTTGCGCTGTCGGCCACCTTGCCAGCGCATGACAAGAAAGAACAGGCGACCAGCTTTACCGTGATCGGGGTGTCGGCGCTGTCGACCCTCGCGATGATCCTTTATCCCGCTATCGCGGCGCTGGCCGGGTTAACCCCGCATCAGTCAGGCATTTTCATCGGCGCGACCATCCACGATGTCGCGCAGGTCGTCGGCGCAGGCTATGCCATTTCGCCCGATGCCGGTGATACGGCAACGATCGTGAAGCTGACGCGGGTCGCCATGCTGCTGCCCGTCATCCTTGTCGCGGGCCAAGTCGCACGCCGCGCGTCGGGGCCAGAGGCGGGTCCCCGCCTACCGCTGCTGCCCGGCTTTGTGCTGGCCTTTATTGCGCTGGTCGCGATCAACTCAACCGGCTGGGTGCCAGCGGTTGTTACCACGGCGGCCGGGGAGGTTTCCCGCTGGTGCCTTGTGACCGCGATTGCTGCGATTGGCGTGCGGGCCAGCCTGAAGGATTTGTCCTCCGTCGGGCTGCGCCCCGTCCTGCTGATGGTGGGCGAAACCATTTTTCTGGCCGGATTGGTGCTGGTGCTGCTCAAGATCTAGCGGCCGGCCGGCGCGCGAGGCCCGATCAGCCATGCGCGCCAAAATGGTTGGCGATTGCGGTGCTGATCCGCAGGACAAGCGCATAGGCCCGTTCGATCGGGTCGATATAGTCATCCTGTATCCGCGCATAAGCCGGGTCGCCGCCATCGGGGTAATCGGTTGGGGCCGTCATCCAAAAATCGGCCATATTGGGTGCCGAAACAGGAAAGGCACTGCGCAGCTGCGCCAGTGCATCTTCGATGCGCAGCGACAGGACCATA
>JAHEGQ010000268.1 GCA_024645025.1 Sphingomonadaceae bacterium | reverse complement strand
CTTTGAAGCCGGGGCCAATTGGCGGCATCCCGATGGGCCGCAGAGTTCTATCGAAGGCCATGATGACGACCCCGTGGTCCAGATCGCCTATGCCGATGCCTTGGCTTATGCCCGCTGGAAGAAGCGCGATTTGCCAACCGAGGCGGAATGGGAATGGGCCGCCAGTCGCGGCAGCTTTGTGCCGGGACGCGCCCGCCCCGTCGCCGACAATCGGCACAGCGGGAATAATTGGGATGGCATCTTCCCGCAGGTCAACACCAAGGCCGATGGCTTTGTGGGGCGTGCGCCTGTCGCCAGTTTTCCAGCAGACGCGCATGGCCTGTACGATTTAACCGGCAATGTGTGGGAATGGACCCGATCCAACTGGTCGCAAAGCCATGACCCGGCCGCCGGTGCAGATCCGGCGGCCCATGTCGCAAAGGGCGGGTCTTATTTGTGCGCGATCAATTTTTGCGCCCGGTATCGCCCCCAATCGCGCCAGCGGATGGAGGACGATTTGGGCACCAATCATATCGGCTTTCGCACCATCCGCCGCGTGGCGGATTAAGCGGGCGATCAGGCCGGGAAGAGGCCTTTCAGCAGGAAGGGCAGACCAATGACCGACATCAGGCCCAGCTTGCCCCAAAAGGCCAGCCGTTTGTCTTGATGGTTCCATAGGCCCAGCGCGCCAGCGGCACCCAGCGCGCCCGCGCCCGGGATCCAGATTCCAGCAAGGCCTGCCAGCCCAAACAGGCCCATCAGGCGCACCAGCGCGCCCGGCTGGCTTTTGGCCGCCGGGTTCTTGATCCCCGCAAGTCCGGCAAAGCCGATCAGGCCGATCAGCCCAGCCCAAGGTGCCAATTGATCCAGCATCGTCATTCTCCCCCTCAAATATAGATCAGGCCAGATTTGGCCGGCGTGCCGCCCATGGGGCAGCTGCTTCGATCTGCCCCGCCAGCCGATACAAAAGCGCTTCATCGCCATAACGGCCCAAGAACATGATACCGATGGGCAACCCAGACTTGGATTGTGCCAGCGGCAGCGACATGCCCGGTTGTCCGGTCAAATTCGCAATTTGGGTAAAGGGCGAAAAAGCGCCCGCGCGCGCGCCCCAGGTCTGGAAGTCCACGCCCGGCGTCAGGTTGATCTGCCCCAGTTTCAAGGGCGGTGCCGCCAGCGTGGGGGACAGAATGACGTCATAATTTTCCATGAACTGCGCCATGGTGATCGCGACGGATTGCAGCACATTGTTCGCCCGGGCGACATCCATGCCAGACAGTGTCTTGCCAAAGCCATGGAAGGCGAGGGTGATTGGCTCCAGCACATCGGGGCCCGGCGTGATGCCCAGCAGCTTGGAACGATCTTCAATATCGGCAGCGATGGCTGCGGCCATAACTGTAAAGGCTGCCAAGCCGAAGGCGCCCGCGTCAATCTTCGGCGCCGCGATGTCGACATGATGGCCCAGGCTTTCGCACAACTTGGCCGTTGCCTCGGTGGCTGCCACACATTCGGGATCAACCGGTGATCCGGCGAGTGGCGTTGTCATCATCGCCACGCGCAGCGGGCGCGGGGCCTGCCCAACCTGTGCCAAAAAGCTGCCGCCTTCCGGGGGTGGGGCAGCATAGCGGGACCCCGCTTCCAGACCATGGGTTGCATCCATCAACGCAGCGGAATCGCGCACCGTGCGGGTGACGACATGATGGCAAGACAGCCCGCCCCAGCCTTCGGTCCGCAAGGGCCCCATTGGGATGCGCCCCCGGCTGGGCTTCATGCCAAACAGGCCGCAGCACGCTGCCGGAATGCGGATTGACCCACCGCCGTCGGTCGCGTGTGCGGCGGGCAAGACGCCTGCCGCAACCGCCGCCGCCGCCCCGCCGGATGATCCGCCGGTGATGTGGTCGGGGTTCCACGGGTTGCGCGTGTCACCGGTCAGCTTGTTTTCGGTTGTCCCGGTCAGGCCGAATTCAGGCGTCGTTGTCTTGCCAAAGATGACCAGCCCGGCCTTTTCATAGCGGCGGACAAGCTCTGACGTCACAGTTGCCCGATAGCCCTTGTAAAAGCGGCTGCCGCCTTCGGTCAGTTCGCCCGCGATATAGGTGTTCAGATCTTTCAGCAGCCAAGGAACGCCCGTGAAGGGGCCGTCTGGCAGACCTTTGGCAATGGCGGCGCGGGCATAGTCATAATGCTTTTGTGCCATGAAGTTGAAGCGCGGGTTATAGGCCTCGGCGCGTTCAATGGCGGCGTTCAGCAATTCAGTGGGGGAAATTTCCCGCGCCTTGACCAGCGCAGCAAGGCCAAGGGCATCGTGCGTGTCTAGCACGCTGTCGCCCTTGGACTTGGCCGGCTTTTTGCCTTTGGCCTGAAGCGGAGAGGCAAGAGCGATGGCCGCTCCCGATGCCAGTATCTCGCGGCGATCCATCATCTTTTTATCCTCTTCTTTGTCGGGCTCAGCCAGCGGTTGGCGCGTAGTAGCGCGAATAGAATTTGCGAAACTGGGGGATGGGCCCATCGCCATCGCAGATGATGGGATTGGCTTCGTATTTTTGACGATCCCAGACAACCTTATCCTGATCGAACTGCTTGCAGATATCGCGGATAATCGCCTTGGCGACACCGGCGCGTTCGCCTTCGGCTTGGGCCTTGGGCTGGGTGAAGCAGAAGCGCGCATGGACATGGTCCAGCTCGACCGGGGCCAAACAGGCGACCAGCAGGGTTTCCGAAATGCCGGTAAAGCGCGTCCAGCTTTGGCCCGGACCCATGGTGTCATAGCTGATGCAGCCATCGACTTCGCCCCAAGGCGTGCCCATCTTGGCATTCACATCCGCGCCGCGACCCCAATCCCCCCAGCGCAATTCGCCCAAAGGCACATTGGCGGTGCCATGAATATATTTGAAGTGCGCCACATCGACGCCATTTTCCGCCATGTTCTGAATGGAGCCCCAGACATTCCATTCATGCACTTCAAAGTCCGTCCAGTCCGGATCGGAACATTCGGGCAGATGGACAACATCCCATTTTGGGGCTTCGTCATTGGGGTGATACCACGCCCAGATCCAGCGATTGGCCTCTGTGATGTGCCAGGTGCGCGTGCATTTGCGCTTCACCTGCGGCGGGATGACGCGGGCATGGGGGATGTCCTTCACCACGCCTTCTTCGCCATCATAGCGCCACGCATGGAAGGGGCATTCCAGCAGATTGCCATGCACCTTGCCGCCATGGCCCATGTG
>JAHEGQ010000263.1:1036-3214 GCA_024645025.1 Sphingomonadaceae bacterium | reverse complement strand
AACATTCTCCCTTCGGGCCGATGCTGCCCTAGCCCAGCCGGGCGGTGGCGCACAGTCCCAATTTAGGCGTTCTCGTCGTCACTTTCCAGTTCTGACGTATCTTCGGCACTGCCCGCCTCAAGGTCCAGACTTTCAAAGGCTAGATCGACCGGGTCCAGCAGGCCTGCCGCGCGCAAATCATCAATGCCCGGCAGGTCGCGGCGGCTGGTCAGTCCGAAATGGGCCAGAAAGGCAGTCGTGGTCGCAAAGGTCAGGGGGCGGCCCGGCGTTTCGCGACGGCCCGCTGGGCGCACCCATCCGGCTTCCATCAGCACGTCCAAAGTTCCCTTGGAAATCTGGACGCCGCGAATCGCTTCAATCTCGGCGCGGCTGACAGGCTCGTGATAGGCGATGATCGCCAGCGTCTCGACCGCAGCGCGACTGAGCTTGCGACTTTCTTCGCGTTCGCGTCGCAGAATATGGGCAAGGTCGCCCGCCGTCTGGAAATGCCATTTCCCGCCGCGTTCAACCAGATTGATGCCGCGCGTCGCATATAAAGAGACGAGCGATTTCAGCGCCGCCCGCACATCAATGTCCGGCCCGACATAGGCTTGAATGTCCTGCACCGATAATGGCTCTGCCGCCGCAAAAAGCGTGGCTTCGACGGCGCGGGTCACATCAGCGGCGGGCGTCTCCAGATCTGTCTCGGTCATGCGGCACGCACATAAAGGGGGGCAAAGGCTTCTTCCTGCCGCAGCGCGATCTTGCCTTGCCGGGCAAGTTCCAAGGTTGCCAAAAAGCTGGAAGCCAATGCCGATTTGCGGAACTGCGGATCGCCATTGTCGGGCAGGAATTGGTGGATGACAGTCCATTCGACCAACGATCCGACCAGCCGGGACACCCGGTCAATGGCTTCTTCCAGCGTCAGCACATTGCGCTGGTGGACGACGTGGAGCGGCGGCTCTGCCCGGGCTTTCACTTGGCCATAGGCCTGGATCAGGTCAAACAGGTTGGCATCCCACAGCGCCTTGCGCACAACCCGCAGGCCTTCGGGCGTGCCGCGGGTAAATACATCCCTGCCCAGTCGGTCGCGGCCCATCAGGCGGGCCCCCGCATCCCGCATCGCGTTCAGCCGTTCCAGCCGTAATTGAAGGCGTAAGGCCAGTTCTTCCGGGCTGGGCTCAATCTCTGGATCTTTAGGCAGCAACAGGCCCGACTTCAGATAGGCCAGCCATGCCGCCATCACGAGATAATCAGCTGCAATTTCCAGCTTCAGAGCACGGGCGTCGTTGATATAGGCCAGATATTGATCAACGAGCGCAAGGATCGATATTTCGCGCAGGTCAACCTTTTGGGTGCGTGCCAGCGTCAGCAGCAGGTCAAGCGGACCTTCCCAGCTCCCCAATTCGACCGTCAGTCGCGCCTCATCGGCGGGCAGTGGGGCCTCAAAGGGATCAAGGATAAGCTGCTCCTGCGACATCGCCGCTATCCAGCCAGCGCCAGCAGGGCGTCGCGCTTTGCGATCAGCTCCGGCAGGCGCGTCCAATGGTCGACCGGGCGGATGGTTGCCATCGCGGCCGTCAGCCGGGCGCGGGCATCGGGCGTGATCTCCGGCAGCGCCTCGGCAATGGCGACCATTTCATCAAACCGGCCCCAGCAATTCAGGGCGACGTCGCACCCTGCCGCGACGCAGTCCGCAGCGCGGCTCGGAACATCGCCGTCCAGCGCCTTCATGTCGAGATCATCGCTCATCAACAGGCCGGTAAAGCCAATCTGGCCACGGATGATATCATGGATCACAACCGGCGATAGCGTGGCGCACCGGTCCTTGTCCCATGCGGTGTAGACGACATGAGCCGTCATGCCCATCGGCGCATCCTTCAGGGCGGCAAAGGGCGCAAGGTCTTGTTCCAGCGCAGACTTATCAGCGGTAACGGTCGGCAGTTCCAAATGGCTGTCGACACGGGCGCGGCCTTGTCCGGGCATATGTTTGACAATGCCAACAACACCCCCAGCCCGTAACCCGTCGATAACGGCTCGGCCCAAGGATGCGACCCGCAGCGGATCATCGCCAAAGGCGCGATCCCCAATGGCATCGTGCGTTTCGGGCCCGCGGACATCCAGCAGCGGCAGGCAATCCACGGTAATGCCCATTTCAGCCAGCGTCAGACCAATCGCCTCCGCATTGGCGCGCGCCGC
>JAHEGQ010000263.1:20-1026 GCA_024645025.1 Sphingomonadaceae bacterium | reverse complement strand
GCGGACATCGGGGCTTTGTCGTACAGGGCGCCAAAGGCCCCGCTTGGCGGAAAAGCGGGCCAGATGGGCGGCTGCATTCGGGAGACGCGGCCCCCTTCCTGATCGATCAGAATGGCGAGATCATCGCGCCCCGATAGCGCGCGCAGATCATCTGTCAGCGCCCGCAATTGGGCGCGATCCACAATATTGCGTTTAAACAGGATATAGCCCGCAGGATCTGCATCCTTGAAAAAGGCGCGTTCATCGGCGCTCAATCGGTCGGCGGCTAGGCCGAAAATCACGGGCTTCATGGGCGTGTTCTATCCGCCCAGCCCGGCATTGTCGAAGCCAGCGCCCGTGGCCTTCCCCATTTACTGGGGATTACTTGACAAGGATGCAGCTTGCGCCCCCCGCAACCAATTGGGCGCAAGTGTCTGTCGCGCGGCCCGCCGCTGCCAACCGAAGCCGGTAAAAGGTCGTCCCGCCCACATCACTTTTCACCACGAACCGCGGCAGCGTGGACAGGATGGGAAAGCGCTGGGATAGGCCGGCAAATGCCTTGTTGGCCGCAGCTTCGGAGGAATAGGCCCCCAATTGGATCAAGCCTTTGCCGGGGTCCTCTATCCTGCCCGGTGCCATGCGCTGAGGGGCCGGGATGCTTGGCTTTGGCGGGATCAGCTTGCCGCCAACAGCAACCGGTGCAGAGGCATTCTTTCCCATCGCGACGGGCCGCTGCGCCTGTGTATCGGTGACGCGCTGGTCTGTTATGGGGGCTTCGGGCTGGCCGCCTGGATCCAGCTTGCCATCGGCGTCTGCCCCTTCGGATGCAGCAAAGCTGGCATCGCCTTGGCCGTCCACGGCCATGCCACCGGCCTCTTCAGGCCGGGTCTTATAGGGGCCCTCGGGTGCTCTAATCAGGGCGCCATTGCCATTGGGCAGCTGTTCCTTGGATCGCACATACCAGATACCGCCCGCGGCCATCCCGACGGCAGCCACCAACGCGATTCCCAAAGCGATCGCCTTGCCG
>JAHEGQ010000261.1 GCA_024645025.1 Sphingomonadaceae bacterium | reverse complement strand
GCAAGCCGGATCGGACGTGGGCGCCTTGCGGTCCACCGCCGAACCCGCGGCGGATGGCAGCTATCGGATCAAGGGCACGAAAATCTACATCACCTTTGGGGAGCATGATCTGGCAGACAATATCGTCCACCTCGTCCTTGCCCGCACACCGGGTGCGCCCCCGGGTACCAAGGGGATTTCGCTATTCCTCGTCCCCAAAATCCGGCCCGATGGCACCCGCAACGATGTGCGCTGTGCCTCGATTGAGCATAAGCTGGGTATTCATAGCTCTCCGACCTGCGTCATGACCTATGGTGACAATGACGACTGCCATGGCTGGCTGATTGGCCCGGAAATGGGTGGGATGCGGGCGATGTTCACGATGATGAACAATGCCCGGCTGAATATCGGCCTTCAGGGCGTTCAGATTGCGGAGCGGGCAACGCAACAGGCGCTTCGCTATGCGCAGGACCGCATCCAGTCTGCCCGGCCGACTAGCGGCGGTAAGCCGGTGGCCATTATCGAACATCCCGATGTCCGCCGGATGCTGCTGCGCATGAAGTCGCTGACAGAGGCGGCCCGGGCGCTGCAATATCTAGCTGCGGGGAATGTCGACCGCGCGCATCTGGGGATGGAGGGGGCACGCCAGCGCGTCGATCTGCTCACCCCGCTGGCCAAGGCCTATGGCACCGACATTGGCTGCGAAGTCGCCAGCATCGGCATCCAGATCCATGGCGGCATGGGCTTTGTCGAAGAAACGGGCGCTGCCCAGCATTATCGCGATGCGCGCATCGCCCCGATTTATGAAGGGACCAATGGCATTCAGGCTGCCGATCTGGTCGGCCGCAAGCTGGCAGGCGATGGTGGAGCAGGTATGGCTGCATTGATCGCGGATGTCCGCGCCGAAGCGCAGGATGCGCGGCTGATCGCGCTCACCGATCTTGTCGAAAAGCTGACCGCTGGTCTGTTGGATGCCGATGTGGATGATCGTCTAGCCGCCAGCTACCCCTATCTCACGATGGTCTCTACCATGACCTGTGGCTGGCTGATGGAACGGCAGGGACGGATCGCGGCCGATCTGTTGGCCAAGGGGGAGGGGGACCCCGCTTTCCTCAAGGCCAAAACCGTCACCGCGCAATATTATCTCACGCATATGGTGGGCGAAGCCCTTGGCCTTGCCGGATCGGTGACCGCCGGGGCGGCGCTGCTTTACGACCTGTCGGCGGAAGAACTGGCGGCTTAGTCCGCCGCCACGCGGACCAAGAGCGCATCAACCTGCACCTGCGCGCCCGCTTGGGCGTGCAGCTCTGCAATCACGCCATCAAAGGGCGCGACAAGGCTGTGTTCCATCTTCATCGCTTCGAGTGTGAGGAGTTTTTGGCCTTGCGTTACGGCTTGGCCTGACGCCACCTCGACCGAGAGGATGCGTCCCGGCATGGGGGAGAGAATAAGGCCATCGCCCCCGCTTGTCCCCGATGCCGCCTGCGCGCGCCAAGGGGCCAGCCGCCAAACGGCGCCATTTTCAGCCACCAGCATTTGCGGGGCTGGCTTTGCTTCGCCCGGGCCATGCAGGGGGATGTCGACCGGCTCCCCCTCCAGCAAGAAGGTCGCATCGCGCCGCTCGGGCGCATTTAGGCGGAACCCGGCCTGATGTGACCGGGGTACCATCGCCATCGCCGCCCGGGTTAAGGCAGCCGCAGAGGGGTGGGGCGCCGCCGTCAACCTATCGCCATGCCGCTCGATCAAGCCTGTATCCATGTGCCCGGCGACGAAATCCGGCTGGGCAAGGGTGCGGTGCAGGAAGGCCGCATTGGTCCGCACTGGCCAGACGGCGGTTTCGCCCACCAGATCCATCAGATTTTGCCGTGCCTCTTCCCGATCAGCCCCATGGGCGATCAGCTTGGCGATCATCGGATCATAATAGGGGCTGATGTCATCCCCTTCGTCCACCCCGCTATCGACACGCCCACCATAGCCGGTTTGGAACAGGTCCAGCCGACCAATGCTGGGCAAAAAGCCTTTACTGGGATCTTCTGCATAAAGCCGGGCTTCCATCGCCCAGCCATTCAAATGGATGTCCTCCTGCGCCAGCGGCAGGGGGGCGCCAGCCGCGACCAGCAATTGCCATTCGACAAGGTCGATCCCCGTCACTTCCTCGGTCACGGGATGTTCGACCTGAAGCCGTGTGTTCATTTCCATGAACCAGATGCGGTCGGCCCGCAGGCCGTTGGACGCATCGGCGATAAACTCAATCGTGCCGGCGCCCACATAGTCAACGGCGCGCGCGGCCCGCACGGCTGCGGCACATAGCGTTTCGCGGGTGGCCTCATCCATGCCTGGCGCGGGGGCTTCCTCGATCACCTTCTGGTGGCGGCGTTGCAGCGAACAGTCGCGTTCAAACAAATGGACGATCTGGCCATGATGATCGCCGAACACCTGCACCTCAATATGGCGCGGCTGATCAATATATTTTTCAACCAACACCCGGTCATCGCCAAAGGCCGCCTTGGCCTCGCGCTGGCAGGACGCCAGCGCATCAGCAAAGTCAGCAGCCTGATCGACACGGCGCATGCCCTTGCCTCCGCCACCCGCCACGGCCTTGATCAGCACGGGAAAGCCAATGGTCGCCGCTTCCTTTGCCAATCGATCTAGCGATTGATCATTCCCCTGATAGCCCGGCGTGACGGGGACGCCTGCCTTTGCCATCAATTCCTTGGCGGCATCTTTCAGCCCCATGGCCCGGATGCTGTCCGGATGAGGGCCGACCCAGATCAGCCCTGCTGCGATGACAGCCTCGGCAAAATCGGCATTTTCAGACAAAAACCCATAGCCGGGATGGATGGCATCCGCGTCCGCAGCTTGCGCCGCCGCCAATATCCGGTCGCCGTCTAGGTAACTTTCGCGCGCCGAAGCGGGGCCCACTTCAATGGCGGTATCGGCTTCACGCACATGGCGCGCGTTTCGATCGGCTGCGGAACAAATGGCAATCGTGCGTATGCCCATGGCGCGCGCGGTCCGGATAATCCGGCAGGCAATCTCGCCCCGATTGGCAATAAGAAGCGCGGTTATCATGATGATCTTCCTGCAATCGCCCCAAAAGGCGGCGACATGATTAAGCTATAGCACGGGGGCAAGGTCACATCCGAAAGACCCCAAAGCTTGGCCGTTCGGGGATGGGGGCTTGCAAGGCGGCTTCCAGCGCCAGCGCCACAACGTCGCGGGTCTGCGCGGGGTCG
>JAHEGQ010000242.1 GCA_024645025.1 Sphingomonadaceae bacterium | reverse complement strand
TATAGGTCGAAAGCCGCCAATTGGCCGATTTCGAGAAAGGGGCTGCCGGGATCGAGCAGGCGTTCCACCCGGTCGCGGGGCAACAGCTTGCCACGCGCGGTGTGTCGATCGCGCGACTTGGCGTCCCCGCCTTGCGCCGCCTTGGCTACACGAGCGCGCAATTCTTCTGCCAGCGCCCGATTATGGGCGGCCCGGGCTTGAGCCTCAGGAGCGTCCGGCTGGTGCCGCGAGGGGAGGACAGGCGCGCTCATGCCCCGATCAGTTCCCGGCCAATCAGCATCCTGCGGATTTCATTGGTGCCTGCGCCGATATCCATCAGCTTGGCGTCGCGCAAATAGCGTTCGACTGGCCAATCCTTGGTATAACCCGCGCCGCCCAGCGCCTGAATGGCTTCAAGCGCAACCCGAACGGAATTTTCAGACGACAGCATAACCGCGCCTGCCGCATCAAAGCGGGTGGTCTGGCCCGCATCACAGGCGCGCGCGACGGCATAGACATAGGCCCGCGCTGAATTAAGCGCGACATACATATCTGCGACCTTGGCCTGCATCATCTGGAACGATCCGACGGGAACGCCAAATTGCTTGCGCTCCCGGATATAGGGGATGACGGTATCGAGGCAGGCCTGCATGATGCCCAAGCCGATCCCCGCCAGCACCGCGCGTTCATAATCCAGCCCAGACATCAGCACGCCAACGCCGCCATTCATCGGCCCGACCACATTTTCATCAGGCACGAAACAATCTTGAAACACCAGCTCGGCCGTTGGCGATCCGCGCATCCCCATTTTGTCGATCTTCTGGCCGATGGAAAAGCCGGGCATGTCCTTTTCAATCAGGAAGGCGGTGATCCCACGCGATCCGGCGTCGGGTGTGGTTTTGGCGTAGACGAACAGGGTATCGGCATAAGTTGAATTGGTGATCCAGAATTTCGTGCCGTTGAGCCGAAAGCCCCCATCCACCTTTTCCGCCCGCAGTTTCATTGAAACCACATCCGAACCCGCACCTGCCTCGGACATAGCCAGGCTGCCGACATGCTCACCGGAGATCAGCTTGGGCAGATATTTGGCTTTTTGTTGGGGGTTCCCCCAGCGGCGGATCTGGTTGATGCACAGGTTGGAATGCGCCCCATAGCTGAGGCCAATCGAGGCCGAAGCGCGGCTGATTTCTTCCACCGCGATGGTGTGTTCCAGATAGCCAAGGCCCAATCCGCCAAAGTCTTCCTCCACGGTGATGCCGTGCAGGCCCAGCGCCCCCATTTCGGGCCACAGTTCTTGGGCAAACCAATCTTCGGCATCGATCCGGGCCGCCAGCGGGGCAATCCGATCTTCGGCAAAGCGACGCGTCGTTGAGCGGATCATGTCCGCGGTTTCGCCAAGGGCAAAATCGAAATCGGGCGTTGCAGGCATCTATGTCTCCTTATTGTCAGCCGTGCTAGCAGAGCCTTGGCAGGATGTGAAAAGGGATATTTATCTAAAGCCGGCGCCCTTGATCTGGCTGTAAGCGGCGGCTGGGAAGGGCGATCTTCAAGGGGGGCCTAGCGCGGATGAACGGGCTTGGTTACATGGGCCGCCACGACTCACCGGGGATTTTATTGTGGCGATTGATATTCCGCTTGGCCTGACCTTTGACGACGTGCTGCTTCAGCCGCGCGAATCCGATGTTTTGCCCAGTCAGGCGGACACCCGGACGCAGATCACGCGCGAGATCACGCTGAACATTCCGATCCTCTCTTCAGCGATGGATACCGTGACCGAGGCCGACATGGCGATCGTCATGGCCCAGTTGGGCGGCATTGGCGTGTTGCACCGGAACCTGTCGATCGAAGAACAGTGCACCGCCGTCCGGCAGGTGAAGCGGTTTGAATCGGGCATGGTCGTCAACCCCATTACCATCGAGCCGACCGCGACGCTGGCCGAGGCCAAGGCCATCATGGCCGCGCACAAAATTTCGGGTATCCCGGTTGTGGAGGCCAATGGCCGTCTGGCGGGGATTTTGACCAACCGCGACGTGCGGTTTGCCGAAAATCCGGGCCAGCCCGTTTCCGAGTTGATGACGCATGAAGACCTTGTGACGGTGAAAGCCGGGGTGGATCAGGATGAGGTGCGCCGTCTGTTCCATTCGCGCCGCATTGAAAAGCTACTCGTCGTTGACGATGCCTTTCATTGCGTTGGCCTGATCACCGTCAAGGACATGGAAAAGGCGGTGACCTATCCCAATGCGACCAAGGATGCCGCTGGGCGTTTGCGCATTGCCGCTGCCTCGACGGTGGGCGACGCCGGCTTTGAGCGCACTGAGGCGCTGATCGCAGCTGAATGTGACCTTGTCGTCATTGATACCGCGCATGGCCATAGCAAGATGGTGTCGGTCGCGGTGGAGCGGGTGAAGAAGCTCTATCCTCATGTCCAGATTATCGCGGGCAATGTGGCGACGGCGGAAGCGACCCGTGCGCTGATTGATGCGGGCGCAGATGGCGTGAAAGTTGGGATTGGGCCGGGATCGATCTGCACCACCCGTGTCGTCGCGGGCGTGGGTGTGCCGCAGCTGACGGCGATCATGGAATCGGCGGAAGAGGCCCGGAAATCCGGCCTTGGCATCATCGCGGATGGCGGCTTGCGGACATCGGGAGACATCGCCAAGGCGCTGGCTGCGGGTGCGGCCAGTGTTATGGTCGGGTCGCTGCTGGCCGGAACGGAAGAGGCGCCGGGCGAAACCTTCCTCTATCAGGGTCGTGCCTATAAATCCTATCGCGGCATGGGCTCTGTCGGTGCGATGGCACGTGGGTCTGCAGATCGCTATTTCCAGCAGGATATCAAGGATCAGATGAAGCTGGTCCCCGAGGGGATTGAAGGTCAGGTGGCCTATAAGGGCCCGGCCAAGGACGTGATCCACCAGCTGGTTGGCGGCGTGAAGGCGGCGATGGGCTATACCGGCGCAAAGACAATCCGTGACCTACAGGAACGCGCCCGCTTTGTGCGGATTACCGGCGCGGGCTTGCGCGAAAGCCACGTTCATGACGTGACAATCACGCGCGAGGCCCCCAATTATCCGACCCGCGGTTGAGCTGGGGTTCCGGCCGCTGGGCTGACCGATGACGCCCGCTGCGCGCCTTCAAACCGCGATCGAGATTATCGACGCGATCCTTGCCGCCGCTCGGGATAATGGCCCAGCGGCGGACACTGTCATCGCGCAGGCTTTTCGCGCGCGTCGCTATGCGGGCAGCAAGGATAAACGCGCTATTCGCGATCTC
>JAHEGQ010000239.1:76-3256 GCA_024645025.1 Sphingomonadaceae bacterium | reverse complement strand
ATCTGACAATGATCGCAGATGTCTATCGCGGCGGGCCGGTTGGTGTCGAAGCGCTGGCGGCGGGCCTATCTGAACCGCGCGACACGATTGAGGACGTGGTGGAGCCCTATCTGCTGCAACTGGGGTTGATTGCGCGCACCGCCCGTGGCCGTCAGCTCAACCCACCGGGGTGGAAGCATTTAGGGCTTAATCCCCCGTTGGGCAGCCAAGATGGGCTGTTTGATTCAAAATAAAGACCTGTCGGGATTCATTTCGGCTTTTAATTGGGTTAAGGCCAGATCATGACCGTTGACGCCCTAGATTTGCCAACTGCTGGCCGCTTTGTCGGGCGCGTGCACCGCTTTCCGGTGCGCGTCTATTTTGAAGACACGGATTTTTCAGGCGTGGTCTATCACGCCAATTATCTGCGCTATATGGAACGGGCGCGTTCCGACATGTTGCGCGTAGCGGGGATTGACCAACGCGACGCCTTTGCAACGGGTGCCGGGGTCTATGCGGTTGCGGATTTGACCATTCAATATCGCCGCCCAGCCCGGTTTGACGATGCCTTGCAGATCCATTCCACAGTAGAGGTCCTGCGCGCCGCGGCCTGCATCATCGACCAGCGCATCCTGCGCGGCGACGAACTCATCGCCCAAGCCCGGGTGACCGCTGCCTTTATCACACCCGACGGGCGGCCCCGCCGCCAACCGGCCGACTGGGTGGATGCCTTTACCCGGCTTCTGCCGACCCCTTAAGCCTTGCAACAGAAGATGGACATTATGACGCCAATCATTGCCACCAATGCCGCCAGCCTGTCGCCGGTCGCGCTGTTCCTGCAGGCCGATATCGTGGTGAAGCTTGTCATGCTGGGCCTGTTGGCTGCCAGCATATGGACCTGGGCGATTATCCTGTCCCATGCCCTGAAAATGCGCCGCGCCGCGCGCGACTGCGATGTATTTGAACGCGAATTTGACCGCGCAGACGACCCCAAGGCCTTTTTCCAGATCCACCGCGATAGCGCGTTTCCAATTGCGCGGGTCTTTCAGGCCGGGATGTTTGAATGGATGCGGTCCAAAGCCAGTCGCAATATGGACCGCGAAGGCACGCGCCAGCGGCTTGCCAGCGGCATGGGCAGCGCCATTGCGGCGGAAATCGACCGCTTGGGCGATCGACTGAACGTCCTTGCTACCATTGGCAGCGTTGCGCCTTTTGTTGGGCTGTTCGGCACGGTGTGGGGCATCATGCGCAGCTTTACCGCCATTGCCAGCCAGCAAAACACGTCGCTGTCGGTCGTGGCGCCGGGCATTGCCGAGGCGCTGTTTGCCACGGCCATTGGCCTGTTCGCGGCCATCCCCGCCGTCATTGCCTATAACCGCTTTGGCCATGGCCTGAACCGTATGGAAGCACGACTGACCCGCTTTGCCGACGGCTTTCACGCGACGCTAAGCCGCGAACTTGAGGGCTGATGATGGGGCCGATCCAATCCGCCCGCGCCGGGCGCAAGCGCGCACCCATGGCAGAAATCAACGTGACGCCGCTTGTCGACGTGATGCTGGTGCTGCTGATTATCTTCATGGTCACCGCCCCCTTGCTGGTGGCAGGCGTACCCATCCGCCTGCCGGACAGCCGGGCCAAGGCATTGGATCAGGAAGACAAGCCGGTTCAGATTTCGCTTGATGGAACGGGCAAAGTTTTCATTGATCAGGTTGATACGCGCCGGGCCGAACTGCCCCAACGGTTGGCTGAAATCGCGACCAAAGCCAGCCCAGAGCCACCCCAAATCTATCTGCGGGCGGATCGCCAGCTGGATTATGGAGAGGTCATGGCCGTGATGGGCGAGATTAATCGCGCGGGTCTGAACCGCGTTGCGCTGGTGACGACCCAGAACGAGGGGAACTGACCTTCATGGATCGTGCGGAGCGCACAGGTCTGGGCTTTGCAATTGTCGCGCACGTCCTGCTGCTCGGCGCGCTGTCGTTCAGCCTTGTGCGCCCTGCACCCAAGCTGGCGGCGCTCAACCCGCCGATTGATGTCGCGCTGGTTGATGCCAAATCGCTGCAGACAGCCGCGCCCGACCCGGTGCCAGAAGCAAGCGGCCCGCCCGCACCCAGCGAAACCCCGGTAGATGCGCCTCAGCCGGTCAAGGCCCAACCCAAGCCTGCGCCAACGCCTGCCCCGAACAAGCGCGCCTCGCGCTTGGACAGCTCTTTGGCAGCCCAATTGGCACGTGCGGCCAGCCGCGAATCCGCCAATCCGGGCACGGGCCGCGGGGCCGGAACCAGTGGCAGCGGCACGCCTGCGGCCAAGACGGCGGCCCAGTTGGAAGCAAGCTTTATTCAGGCGCTCTTCTCGCAAATCAAACGCTATTGGCGCGCGCCAACCGGCGTTGATGCAGAGTTGATCCGAACAACGGTAGACGTGGCGTTGCGGCCCGATGGATCGGTGGCTGCGATCACGCTTGTCAGCCAGACTGGCGTGAACGAGAACAATGCCAATTTGAAGGCGCTACACTTTGAACGCGCGCAAAGTGCCATTCGTCGCGCGGCCCCTTTTCCTCTGCCCGCGGAAAATTATGTCATCTGGCAATCCCTGCGGCTGACTTTTGATAAAAGGCTGAACTGATATGTCGATCCGCTTCGCCAACATCCTGTTGCTGACCGGCCTTGCCTTTGCCGCGCCGGTCACCGCCCAGATCACGGGTACGGTGACGGACGAGAGCGGGTCTGCGGCGCTGATCGTTGCTGTCCCGCCCATGACAACCCCCGCTGATGAAGCCACGCTTGCCGGGCAAACGGCGGACCTTGGGCGTAAGGTGGCCGATATCATCGCCAATGATTTGAACGCGACCGATGTCTTTACGCCCAAAGGGCCGGGCGGTCTGCGCACGCCGACAATGGGCGAAGTAACCGCGCCTGCCTTTCCCGAATGGGCCCAGATGAACGCCGACAATCTGGTGCAAGGCTATGTCGCCAACAACCCCGATGGAACGCTGAAGCTTGGCTGCTATCTGTATGATGTTGGCCTGAAATCAGAAATGATCCGGCAGGATTACACGGTCCAGCCGCGCGATTGGCGACGGGCAGCGCACAAATGCGCCGACGCCATCTATGCCCGGTTGTCGGGGGAGAACCCCTTTTTTGACAGCCGGATTGCCTATATTGCAGAGACCGGCCCCAAGGGGAGCCGGGTGAAGCGTCT
>JAHEGQ010000228.1 GCA_024645025.1 Sphingomonadaceae bacterium | reverse complement strand
GTTGCTGAGCCTTGCCAGCCCCGCTTTTGCCTCGCCAACCGAAGATCTGGCGGCGGTGATCAACGACCATTGGGCGTGGTGGCTGAAGGAAAATCCGATCTCTGCCTCATCACTGGGCGTGCATGACTATGACGACAAGCTTCCTGACATCAGCCTTGGCGCGCAGGATCGCAGTGCCGCTGACGCGCAAAAGCTGCTCGATCGTCTATACGCGATCCCCGAGGCCGGGCTGTCCGAAACCGACCGCGCGAACAAGGGAGTTCTGGCCCGGATGCTCGCTGAACAAGTGGCAGCCAATAAGTTCGGCCAGCGGATGATGCTCTTCACGACCTATGACAGCCCCTATCAAAGCTTTGCCAGCTTGGGGGATAACGTCCCCCTGTTTACCGGGCGCGACTATCGCAGCTATTTGGCGCGACTGGCCCAATTCCCAAAATGGAATGACGAGATTATCGCGATTACGCGCGAAGCCTTGAAAAAGGGCTATGTCCAACCCTGTGATGCCATGGGGCATTTTGAAGAAACGGTGGACGGCGCGGTGGCAGGACCGGCAGAGGCCTCCCGCTTTTATGCCCCCTTTACCCGCACAAAGCCTGCCGATCTGTCGCAGGAAGATTGGGCCGCGATGCAGGCCGAGGCGCTGAAGCTGATCAAAGACGTGATCGCCCCAGCTTATCACGCTTTTTCCGCTTTTTACGCGAAGGACTATGCGCCGCGTTGCGCGAAAAAGGTCGGCGCCGCCTTTTTGCCGCAGGGAAAAGCCTATTACGCCTTCCGGGCGCGGGCGCATACCACGACCGATTTGACGCCCGAGCAAATCCACCAAATCGGGCTGAGCGAGGTCAAGCGCATTTTGGCGCGGATGGATGAGGTTGCCGCCAAGGCAGGCTATCCCAACCGTCAGGCGATGATCGCCAAGATGCGAACGGACCCGCAATATTACGCCCGATCGCCGGAAGAGTTGATGGCCGCCGCCGCGCGACAGGCCAAGCAGATTGACGGGATGCTGCCCAGCTATTTCGGGAAGCTGCCGCGCCTGCCCTATGGCCTGAAGTCCATCCCCAAGGAAACCGCGGAGACAACGACCACTGCTTATTACAGCCCGGGCTCGCTAACCGGTGGCATTGCCGGATTTTACTATGTCAACACATCGAAGCTGGACCAGCGCCCGCTGTTTGAATTGCCGGCGCTGACCGCGCATGAAGCCGTGCCGGGCCACCATTTGCAAGGTGCCTTGCAGCAGGAAATCGACCTGCCCAATTTCCGCAAATATGCCGCTTGGTTCACCGCTTATGGCGAAGGCTGGGGGCTGTATAGTGAGTATCTGGGCGAGGAAATGGGACTGTATGACACGCCTGAAAAAATGATGGGCCGCCTATCCTACGAAATGTGGCGTGCCTGCCGACTGGTGGTGGACACCGGGATGCACGCCAAGGGTTGGACCAAGGCGCAGGCCATCCAATATATGACGGAGAATTCTGCCCTGAGTGCGGCCAATATCGAAGCGGAGGTTAACCGCTATATCTCTTGGCCCGGACAAGCGCTGGGATACAAGATTGGCGAGATCAAGCTGCGGGAATTGCGCACCAAAGCGCAAGACAGGCTCGGCGCGAAATTTGATTTGCGGCGGTTCCACGATGCGGTTCTAGCACAAGGCGCGGTGCCTTTGGACGTGTTGCAAGCGGCCATGGACCGATGGATCGAGAGCGAAGCAAAACGCTAACCGGCAAAAAGGACTTTCCTACACATAACCTATTTGGTTATTCGATTCGATGCAAATTAACCGGAGTATCGAATATGTCGATTCTGGAAGGCCTGCTTGCGCCGCTGACAACGCTGCTCGACAAGATTATCCCCGACCCCAAGGCCCGCGATGCCGCCAAGCTGGAATTGCTGCGGTTGCAGGGTGCGCAGGAACTGGAAGCTGTAAAGGCGCAAATGTCGGCCATATTGGCCGAAGCGGCGTCACCCGACCCGTGGACAAGCCGGGCCCGGCCCAGTTTTCTCTATGTGATGTATGCCATCATCCTCTGGGCGATCCCGATGGGGCTGATCGCAGCCGCCCAGCCGCAAATGGCCAAGGACATTGCCACGGGCATGAACGCCTATCTGGGCGGCATTCCGGAACCGCTCTGGACGCTCTTTGGTACTGGCTATCTAGGATATACGGCCGCTCGGCAATGGGGGAAAATCCGGGGCAGCGACCGGTGATGGCGGACCGACGGATGGTTGCACCCATCGGTCTGGGCTGATAGCGCCAGACCATGTTCAACGATACGTCCACCCCGCTCTCGCTTTTGCTGTCGCGCCGGTCCGGCAAACCGCGCGACATGATCGCCCCCGGCCCCGATGCGGCCCAGATGGACCTGATCTTGCAGGCCGCAAGCCGGGTGCCAGACCATGGCAAGCTGGCCCCTTGGCGGTTCGTGATCGTGGGCGCAGACCAGCGTGATGCCTTGGCCGATCTGCTGGTGACCGCTTACCGCACCGAAAAGCCCGATGCGGGCAAGCTGGAACTGGAGGCGATGGTGCAATTTGCCCATCAAGCGCCCGCGCTGGTGGTTGTGCTGTCCAGCCCGGTTGCCGGCAGCAAAATCCCGGTTTGGGAGCAGGAGTTGTCGGCCGGCGCGGCCTGTATGCAGTTGCTGAACGCCGCCCATGCACAAGGCTTTGTCGGCGGCTGGCTGACGGGCTGGCCCAGCTATTCGCCAAAGGTGCGTGATGCCTTTGGCCGCGCGGAAGACCGGATTGCCGGCTTCATCTTCATGGGCAGCCCCAGCCGACCACTCGAAGAACGCCCCCGCCCACAAGCATATGACATCATTGAAAATTGGCAGAGCTAGGCCATTTTCTGCGTGACATTGCACTGTTTTGCTGTATTAAGGAGGCATGACAGCGGCGAGCTTTGACGAAATCCCGGTTTACCTGCGCTTGCGCGGGATGCTGGCGATTGAAATTATCGAAGGCAAGTATCAGGAGGGCGATCAGCTGCCGTCCGTCCGGGCCTTTGCTGCCGCCACTGGCACCAACCCCTTAACGGTCGCCAAGGCCTATCAAACCCTGCAAGATGACGGCCATGTGATCGTTAAACGCGGCGTCGGAATGTTCGTTGCGCCCGGCGCGGTAGAGGCGCTGAAGGTGCAGGAACGCGACATCTTTCTGACCCGTATCTGGCCGCGGATGCACGCGCTGATTGGGCGACTGGGGATTGACCCGTCAGAGCTTCTGGCCCGCGAGCCCGCCTGACATCTGGCGTTTCAGGC
>JAHEGQ010000223.1:1429-3278 GCA_024645025.1 Sphingomonadaceae bacterium | reverse complement strand
GCGATCTGTCCCCTTGCCTGCGGGTACAATCAGCTACGAAGTGCTCGAAATCAACTATCCTTCAAGCCCTGCTTCTTGACTGTCACCCGGCCCAAAAGCCAAGGCTGCCTGCCGTTCCAATTCCGGGTCAAGCGGCGGGGGCGTCAGATCGATACAGGCAGCCAGTCGATCAGCCACAGTGCGCAGAATGGCAATCCGCGCCGCCTTTTTGGAATTGGCATCAATTACAACCCAAGGCGCCCAGCGGGTATCGCACCGCGCAAACATATCGGCATAAGCCTCAAGATAGTCTGATCTGCGGGCCCGATTGCGGTAATCTTCCGGGCCCGTCTTCCAGCGTTTCCATGGGTCCCGCAGCCGGGATTTCAGGCGCCGGTCCTGTTCTTCCTGCGTGATGTGCAAAAAGACCTTGATAATCGGGGTGCCCGCTTGTTGTTGCTGAACCTCAAACTCGTTGATTTCATCATAAGCGCGCTGCAGCGCGGCATCGCTGCACAGCCCTTCCACCCGCTCGACAAGAACGCGCCCATACCAGCTTCGGTCAAAGATCGTTATAAAGCCGGGTTCGGGCAAGCGTTGCCAAAAGCGCTGCAAGAAATGCTGGCTCATCCCCTCTGGGCTTGGAGGCCCGATACCCCAGACTTGAAACCAATGGGGATCCCAGGCAGCGGCAAGTCGCCGGATCGCTCCGCCTTTGCCCGCAGCATCCCAGCCTTCCAAAGCGATAATGGCCCGCGCACGCTGGCTGATAAAGGCAATTTGGATGTGTTCCAGCCGCTGCTGAATGGCGCGCAAGTCTGCCTCATAGTCACCGGCATATTTCAAGCCGGTTTCATAATCGGCAAGATCAAGCGTCATACACGATGTTATGAAGGGGAAAGCGGTGAAGACAAGTCCCAAATAGAGACCGCCCTCCACCGCTTGAAACCCCAAAAATGGGCTAGGTCTTTGGCTGATCCACAACCCGGATATTCAGTTCGCGCAGCTGCTTGGCTGTCACTGGTCCCGGCGCGCCCATCATCAAATCTTCGGCCTTCTGGTTCATCGGGAAGACAATGACCTCGCGGATATTGGGTTCATCCGCCAACAGCATCACAATCCGGTCGATGCCCGGTGCTGAGCCGCCATGCGGTGGGGCGCCATATTTGAAGGCGTTGATCATGCCAGCAAAGTTGGTGTCGACATCTTCGCGGCTATAACCTGCGATTTCGAACGCCTTGTACATGATTTCCGGGCGATGGTTCCGGATCGCACCCGATGACAGCTCTACGCCATTGCAGACGATGTCATATTGGTAAGCCAGAATGTCCAGCGGATCCTTGGTTTCCAGCGCCTCCAATTCGCCTTGCGGCATCGAGAAGGGATTGTGCGAAAAGTCGACCTTCTTCGCATCCTCATCATATTCGAACATCGGGAAATCGACGATCCAGCAAAAGGCGAACACATTCGGATCAATCAACCCCAACTGCTCACCCACGCGGGTACGGGCGGCCCCGGCCAGCTTTGCCGCCTGCCCTTCCTTGCCCGCGGCAAAGAACAGCCCGTCATCCGGGCCAAGACCCAGCGCATCATAAATGGCCTGCATCCCGGCTTCGCCATGGTTCTTGGCGATAGGACCCCCAAATTCGCCACCTTTGCGCGTGACATAACCAAGGCCGGCATGGCCTTCGCTGCGTGCCCAATCATTCATGTCGTCAAAGAATTTGCGGCTCTTGTCAGCGGTGTTGGGGGCCGGGATCGCGCGAACAACGCCCCCACCCTCGACAATGCGTTCAAACAGTCCGAAACCAGACTTGGTAAAGGACGCGGTGACGTCCGTAATCACAATTGGGTTGCGAAGATCGGGCTT
>JAHEGQ010000223.1:0-1419 GCA_024645025.1 Sphingomonadaceae bacterium | reverse complement strand
GTCGCTGCCATATTTCAGCATGGCCTCGCGATAAGGAATACGCGGAAATGGTGCCGGGCTGACAGCGCGACCATTGGCAAACTCCTCAAAAACGCCATGCAGCACCGGCTCGATCGCGTTGAACACATCATCTTGCGTGACAAAACTCATTTCAAAGTCGAGCTGATAAAATTCCCCCGGAGACCGGTCTGCGCGGGCATCTTCATCCCGGAAGCAGGGCGCAATCTGGAAATAGCGGTCGAAGCCGGCGACCATCAGCAGCTGTTTGAACATCTGCGGCGCCTGCGGCAGGGCATAGAATTTGCCAGGATGCACGCGGCTGGGCACTAGATAGTCACGCGCGCCTTCCGGCGACGACGCCGTCAGAATCGGCGTCTGGAATTCGGTAAAGCCCTGATCGATCATCCGCTGTCGGATGGAAGAGATCACCTTGGACCGCAGCACAATATTGTTGTGCAACCGTTCGCGCCGCAGATCGAGGAAACGATAGCGCAGGCGGATATCTTCGGGATATTCAGAATCGCCGAAGACCGGCATCGGCAACTCATGCGCTGACGACTGGACGGAGACTTCGCGCGCGCGCACCTCGATCTCTCCGGTCGGCAAATTGGCATTTACCGTTTCCGCTGCACGGGCAACGACATCACCCGTAATCGTCACGACCGATTCTGCGCGCAGTTTTTCCAGAACCTTAAAGGCATCGGAATCGACGTCTGTCACAATCTGCGTCAGGCCATAATGGTCACGCAGGTCAACAAACAGCAGATTGCCATGGTCACGCTTGCGGTGAATCCAGCCTGACAAACGGACGGTGGAGCCGACATCGGATTTGCGCAACTGGGCGCAGCTGTGGGTACGATAAATGTGCATGGCGCGCCTAGACGGCTGTGGGCGCAATTTGTCAAGAAAAAGGGACGAACAGCCCATATCGCTGGCGCGCGGGAGAAACCAAAATCGACAGCCTAAGCCGAGCATCTGGCGCTTTTGCCCGAAGACCGCTAGGCGCTTTTCATCATGAAGATACACGACCTTGTCACCACCACCGAGGTGCTTGCCGACCTTTGCAGCCGTTGGGCGAAGAGCCCCTTTATCGCGGTTGATACGGAATTCATGCGCGAGAACACCTATTGGCCAGATCTATGTCTGATTCAGGTCGCGGATGAACATGAGGCTGCGGCCATCGACCCAAAGGCTTCCGGCCTTGATTTACAGCCCCTTTTAGATCTGCTGACCGACAATGAAGATGTGTTGAAGGTGGTCCACGCCGGTGGTCAGGATATTGAGATTATTTGTAATCTGACGGGCAAGACGCCGCATCCGATGTTTGACACGCAGATTGCGGCAATGGCCTTGGGCCAAGGCGAGCAGGTTGGGTATTCCAATCTGGTGGATAGCTGGCTTGGCATTCCGCTGGACAAA
>JAHEGQ010000219.1 GCA_024645025.1 Sphingomonadaceae bacterium | reverse complement strand
CTAATCGCCAGATCATGAAATCAAAAATATCGGGGGGTCAGCCATGTATCGTTTGGGGATGTTTATCATGACGGCGATCATGGGCTCCAGTCTCGCCGCAGCGCCAATCGCCTATCCGCCGACACGCGCGACCGATCTGGTCGAAGATCATTTTGGCGAAAAGTTGGCCGATCCCTATCGCTGGCTGGAAAATGACGTGCGCACCGACGCCGATGTCCAATCATGGGTCGATGCCCAAAATCGCGTGACGCAAGATTATCTCAAGACTTTGCCCGGCCGCGATATCTTGGCGGGCCGGTTAAAAAAGCTGTTCGATTTTGAACGGGTCGGCACCCCGCAAAAGGCGGGCGGGCGCTATTTCTATACCCGCAATGATGGGCGGCAGAACCAATCGGTGTTGATGGTGCGCGATGGTCTGGACGGCGCAGCGCGGGTGCTGATTGATCCCAATGGCTGGGCAAAAGATGGCGCGACCGCCCTTGCGGAATGGCTGCCATCCAATGACGGGCGCTTTTTGGTCTATACGGTGCAGGATGGCGGCACAGACTGGCGTATCTTGCGCGTGATCGACGTGGCGTCGGGCAACCAGATGGGTGATGAACTGCGCTGGATCAAATTTTCCAGCATCAGCTGGTCCGCCGACAATCAGGGCTTTTTCTATTCGCGCTTTCCAGAGCCGACAAAGAATGCGGAGTTCCAGTCGCTCAACACAAATCAGGCCGTTTATTACCACCGCATTGGCACACCTCAGGCCAACGACCGCAAGATATATGAAACGCCGGACCGCCCCTTGCTGGGTCATTCCGCGCAGGTCACGGATGATGGCCGTTACCTCCTGATCACAACATCGGGCGGCACGGATGATCGGTATGAGCTGACCTTGGGCAAGCTGGAGGCCAAAGGCGGCGTCACGCGTCCGGTCCGCCTGAAGACGCTTGTTGAAGGCCTGAACTTCAATTGGGAACTGGCCGGGTCGTCGGGAGAAACCTTTTACTTCCTGACCAATAAGGACGCCCCGCGCGGCCGCCTCGTCCGCATGAATATTGCAAAGCGCGATGCACCGCTGACGGAAATTGTGCCCCAGTCCAAGGATACGATGATCGGCGCGTCGCTGGTCGGCAACCGGATGATCTTGGCCTATCTGGGTGACGCCCGATCGCAAATTGAGGTGCGTGAACTGGATGGCCAGCGGGTGTCAGAAATTGCGCTGCCCGGCATCGGGACGGCCGCTGGCTTTGGCGGCCGGGCAGGAGACCCGGAAACCTTCTTCACCTTTTCCAGCTTTGCAGCGCCGCCCAGTGTCTACCGTTTCAACACGGCAACCGGTGCGCTAGATAGCTTTTTCGCGCCAAAGCTGGCCTTTGATCCCAAGGATTATGTGACTGAACAGGTCTTTTATCCGTCAAAGGATGGCACGCGCATCCCATTGTACGTCACCCGGCGCAAGGATACGCCGAAAGCGGCGCCGACGCTGCTTTATGGCTATGGCGGCTTCAACATTTCGCTGACGCCCAGCTACAGCCCCACCCAAATTGCGTGGATGGAACAAGGCGGCGTGTTTGCTGTCGCCAATCTGCGCGGCGGGGGCGAATATGGCGCTGAATGGCATGATGCCGGGCGCTTGGCCAAAAAGCAGAATGTCTTTGATGATTTCATCGCGGCCGGGGAATATCTGATTGCGTCGGGTATCACGGCCAAGGGTAAGCTCGCGATTGAGGGGCGGTCCAATGGGGGGCTGCTGATCGGCGCGGTAACCAACCAGCGGCCCGATTTGTTCGCTGCCGCCCTGCCGGCTGTGGGCGTGATGGATATGTTGCGCTTCAACCGGTTCACCGCCGGGCGCTATTGGGTGGATGATTATGGCGATCCCGGCAAGGAAGCGGATTTCAAGGTGCTGCGCGCCTATTCGCCCTATCATAACATCCAGTCAGGCAAGGACTATCCGGCCATTCTCGTAACCACTGCGGATACCGATGATCGCGTCGTGCCGGGTCATAGTTTTAAATATACGGCAGCGCTTCAGGCAGCAGCTGTGGGTAATAAGCCGCATTTGATCCGCATCGAAACGCGCGCTGGCCATGGCGCGGGCAAGCCAACCGACAAGGTTATTGCTGAAACGGCTGATCTTTGGGCCTTTGCCGCCTATTGGACGGGCTTGTCGATCCACGACTTGCCCTAGGTCTTGGGTTGGGACGGGCGACCAAAAAGGTGGCCCGTCCCGTTGGGTGGCCGTTTGCCCCAACTGGACAGATGGCGGCCGCCTGCCTATCGGCGGTCCATGACCGTTCAGCCTTCTGATTCCATCCTCATCGTCGATTTCGGCAGCCAAGTGACGCAGTTGATTGCCCGTCGCGTTCGCGAAGCCGGGGTCTATAGCGAAATCGCGCCCTTTAACGCTGCGGAAGCCGCCTTTGATCGGATGCAGCCCAAGGGCATTATCCTCTCAGGCGGCCCGGCCTCTGTGCCGGAAGCGGGCTCGCCAAGGGCCCCGCAGCGCTTTTTTGAGGCGGGTATTCCGATTTTGGGTATCTGCTATGGCCAACAAACCATGTCGCAGCAGCTGGGCGGCACGGTAGAGCCGGGCAACAGCGGGGAATTTGGTCGCGCCTTTATTGATATTTCAGATGACTGCCTGTTGTTCGACGGCTTGTGGGACAAGGGCTCGCGCCATCAGGTCTGGATGAGCCATGGCGACAAGGTCACGGCGTTTGCACCCGGCTTCCGGGTTGTCGCAACCACCGAAGGCGCGCCCTTTGCTGTCATCGCCGACGATGCCCGCCGCTTTTATGGCACGCAGTTCCATCCCGAAGTCGTGCACACGCCGGATGGTGCCAAGCTCATCTCCAACTTTGTCCATAAGGTCTGTGGCCTGAAGGGCGATTGGACCATGGCTGAATTCCGCGCGACCAAGATTGCCGATATCCGCGCACAAGTGGGCGACGGGCGGGTGATCTGCGGCCTTTCGGGCGGCGTCGATTCCTCTGTTGCGGCCATCCTGATCCACGAAGCCATTGGCGATCAGTTGACCTGCGTTTTTGTGGACCATGGGCTGCTGCGCCTCAATGAACGCCAGCAGGTCGAAGAGCTGTTCCGCGAGCATTACAAGATTCCGCTGGTCGTCGTGGATGCCGAAGCGCGCTTCATGGCAGGGCTGGCGGGCGTGACCGACCCGGAAAAGAAGCGCAAATTTATCGGCGCCGAATTTATCAATGTGTTTGAGGAAGAGGCCCGCAAAATTGGGGGTGCGGATTTCCTGGCCCAAGGTACGCTCTATCCAGACGTGATCGAAAGCGTG
>JAHEGQ010000217.1 GCA_024645025.1 Sphingomonadaceae bacterium | reverse complement strand
CGGGGGTCGTGAATGCGGCGGCGGGCCTGCGCCCTGGCCCATAGCTCTGCATCGATGATGCGCAATTCGGGGGCGGCCATGCGCTGCCATTCCGATGGTGGGTTGGCGCGGCTGATGCGTTTTCCGGTGTCGGGGTGCTTCAGCATTTTCACTTTATTCCAGACCAGCTCGCCGGCATAAAGCGCATTGCCCAGGATGCCATTGCCGCGATCCTTGCGGCCCTGAATGGTTGAGGCGTTCCACCTTGCGCCCAGGATGGGGGCGATGTTGGCGGCGTTGAGGATTGTCGCGATTTTCCGGGGTGAATCGCCCTCGGCATAGCGGGTGAAAATCTGGCGCACCACATCGGCCTCTTGATCGATGATCTGCAATTGCCCGGGCTCGCCCTTCACAGGCCTGTAACCATAGGCGCGGCCGCCTGCCGATTTTCCTTCGCGGATATTGCCGGCAAGGCCGCGATGGGTTTTGGCTGCAAGGTCGGCCAGGAAGAGCGTGCCCATGAGGCCGCGCACGGCCGCGTTGATGGGGGTTGCCTTGCCGCCATGCACTTCGCGGATCTCGATGCCGTGAAAGGTAAGCCGCTTGTAAAGTGTGGCCATGTCGGCCTGGTCGCGGCTGAGGCGATCAAGGGATTCCACAATCAGAATTTTGAACATGCCCACTGCGGCATCGCGCAACAGCTGTTGCAGGCCAAGGCGCTGATGAATGGATGCGCCTGACATGGCGCGGTCTTCATAGGTTTTGCTGATGATAAGATTTTCGCGCGCGGCATAGGTGCGGGCCAGGGCGAATTGATCATCAATGGAACGCTCGCTTTGCAGGTCTGATGAATAGCGGGCGTAAAGGGCTGATGTCATGGGTGTGCTTCGGGCTTGCCTTGTTCCCGCTCATGATCCTCCCTTGCCGCCTTTCTGGCAAGGGCCTTGACCAGGGCCAGGATTTCCGGGCTGGGCGGGGTGGAATATGGCTGGGGTTGGTTCACGCCTTCCGCTTTCTGTTCATGACGGCGTGTTCGACTTTGGCAACAGCCAAGATGGTGGGCTTCAGTTCGGCGGGGGCCTTGTCATAGTCGCGGCCGCGCTTGCCGGCCAACCGCGGCAACAGGGCGCGGGGGATCAATTGCCAGTTGGCGGGATCTGTGTTCTGGCGGTTGCCGTCAATGGATTTCAGGCACATGCCTTTGGGCACCGGCCCATTCAATGTTTCCCACAGCCACTTGTGTTTCAGCACATAGCGGTGCCTGAATCCGGTGTGCGGGTTTACCTCATCAATGCAGATTTCGATATAGCCATTTTTCTTTTCGATGCGCTCATGGCCCACATATTTGGTGTTGTGAGGGTGTTGTCCCTTCTTGAATTGGGTGGCGGCAGAGGCGGCATTGAAAGGCATTTTCTTGCCGGTGTTATGAGGGCGAGTGCCCTTTTCAAATCGGCCGTTGCGGCCCGTCAGCCAGCCCTTGCGTTTGCAGAGGGAATTGAATGAGGGAAGGGTCAAGTCGTTGTGTTCAAACAGCGCCACAAAATCAGCGTGAGCGAGAATGCGTGGCCGCGTGGCATTGGCCTTGATCCACGCCAGTTCGGCATCGCTGTAGCTGGTGCGCTTTCCCTTCACTTGCCGCGCCCGACTTCTGGTTTATGTTCCAGTTCCATGAAAGGAACAGTCACCGAGGTGGCACCATATTCCGCGGCCAGCGCCACGGCTTTGAGCTGCAGATCAGCCGTTTCCACCACGCGGTCGGCTACAGAAACAATGGCGGCCGCCCGGCTTACTTCTTTGGCCAATTGTTCCGGTGTCAAATCCTCATCGGCCAGGCGTTCGATCTGTGCAAATAGATGATCATTCAAATCCTTGAGTTTGTTCTTTGTCATCAATGCATGCCTTTCTTTGCTTCGGCCCGGGATGATCCCAGAAGCCTGTGGCAATGGGTTTTCAGTTCCTGGGTCTGCGCATTCTCGGGGGTGGATTCGGCAAGGCCTTCGATGAGCTGAATGATCATGCCTGGGAGATGCGCGGACTGCAGATCAAATTGAAAAAGCGTGCAGGTGAATGATTGGTCTTCCCGGGTTTCAGGCAACATGACCACCACGGCCGTTCCCCCGGCGCGCTTGGCAATGGCATCTGCGGATTGCTCTACAAATTTGATCCATTCGGCGGAAAGATTTGGGGTGTTGATGGGGGTGGTCTTTCATGTTTCCTCCTCATCGCCTTCAATGTCTTCCTCGTTGCGTGTTTTGGCGAAGGCCCATACGCGATCGTGAATGTTATTGGCATCGGCCCATATCCGCGCGGCCAAGCATAGCTTGACGTCAAGATCGTCCCATTGGGATTGGGTGATACGTTCAGAGATTGCCTCGTCAGGCGGGCGTTGATCTTCATTTCTGTCATCAAGCCATTCTGAAACGCGGCCCCTCATGAAATCGCGCAAGCCACCTTTGCGCGCTTCGCAGATCATGAACGCCTCGCCATCAGCGTAGTCCCGGCCAGCTTCTATCGCTTCTTCACGGCTGTCGCATGGGCCGTGATATTGCTCGCCGCCATCGTGGCTGTGCCACCATTGCCATTGTTTTTGATCGGCCATTGTTGCTCCTCCTAAACGCTGTGATGTTCGATTGTGTTGTCGACCAGCATGCGGGTTTTTTCGGCATTGACCATTCCGGAAACGGCCTCGGCATCTGCTGTGGCTGTTGATTGGGTCGCGTTCAAAATGGCGATTGCAGTCTCTGTCTCTGCAATGAACGTTTCTTCGATCTGCTCTTCCAGCTTCAGGCTTTGCGCCAGAAGATTGGCGGCGTCACGGCGCATGCGGCCAAGCCTTTCGCGACCCTCCATGCGGCGCTGCTGGGCGCGGTGCAATTCCTTGACTCCAGCTGCGATGCTTTCGCCCTGGGCGCGGTTGCGGCGTGAGCCGTCGATCAATTCAAACTGGAATGCGTTGTCGGCGTTGCCAAGCGGGCGCACCAGAATGGCGTCGGTATAGCCATTGGCCTTGATCTGGGCCACAAGGTCTCCAACATCATCATCGGATGCATGGCGCGGGTTGATGGCGGGGTTGACCACAAGCTGGTCAAGCTGGAGGTGGATTCGTTGCATGGTGGCTCCTTGCGGTTGATGAGGGGGGTGGGCTTCGTTTAAGCTTCGGGCAGGCCCAGATGGCGGGCCAGGGTGTTGAAGGTTTTGAGAAACATCTCTTCCGCCCGGTGCCAGGTCATGGGCCTCACGGGGTGGGGTGAGCATTGAATGTTTTGCGGGCATGGGCTGGGCATGAGATCGCGCCATTCCGTGCCAAAGGCCTTCATGT
>JAHEGQ010000214.1 GCA_024645025.1 Sphingomonadaceae bacterium | reverse complement strand
CGTCGACAAGATATAGTTGCAGGTCCCGTTGAGGATCCCGAACACACCCGTGATTTCGTTGGCAGCAGCACCTTCGCGCAATCCCTTGATCACGGGAATGCCGCCAGCCACCGCCGCTTCATATTTAAAGGCGACATTTGCTTTTTCGGCGTCCGCCGCCAGTTCAAGGCCGTGATGCGCGATCATCGCCTTATTGGCCGTCACAAATGCGCGGCCTTGGGCAATCGTATTGCGCGCCAACACAAGAGCGGGGCCATCCGATCCGCCGATCAGTTCAACGACAATATCCACGCCCGGATGCTGGGCCAATGCGCCGGTGTCATCCACCCATTCAAAGCGCGACAAGTCAACGCCCCGGTCCCGATTGCGATCCCGCGCCGATACGGCAACAATCTCAATGGGCCGGCCAGCCCGGCGCTCAATGATGCTCCGATTGGCGTCGATCAGCTTGACCACCCCTGCACCAACCGTGCCAAGGCCCGCCAAGGCCACGCGCAATGCATCCGCCATGCAAAAACTCCCTCTTCTCGTCGCGCATGGCCTTTAGGTCGCCCGCGCATTTTGGAAAGCGATTTTTGCGCATCGAGACGGGATCAACCCTTTGCGTGGCCGTCGTCCCAAGCCGGGACGCGCCATAACGGGACGGGCATTTCCGCTCTCATGTCGACATGAATGGGGGTGATATGGAAATCCCCCCTACGCCTTTCAGTCAGATCCGCCCAAACCGCTCGCTCATGGGCGCCATCATGGCCGTGCTGTGCCTTATCTTGTTCCTGCTGACGACCGAAGGGCCAAGCTATGCCGTTATCCCTCAACTCTGGCCCCCGGTCCGCGGGGCGCATGTTTCAGTCCCGCTCAGCGATCCAGCGCCCTATGCTCTGGCAAAAGCGGACCATGCCTTGGGCACCGGCCAAGCCATACCGATTGTCCCGGACGCCCCCTTGTCGCTGTCTGCCCGGCTGGAAACCGGGCCGGCGGCAGCCTCTTATGTGTTTAAAGGCCGCACCTCTGAGGATGCGGCCCGCGCCCTGCGCTGCCTAACCAGCGCCATTTATTACGAAGCGGCGTCAGAAAGCTCAGATGGCCAGCGCGCGGTTGCGCAGGTTGTTCTGAACCGGGTCCGGCATCCCGCCTGGCCCAACAGCATTTGCGGCGTGGTCTATCAAGGGTCTGAAAAGCCAGGGTGTCAGTTCACTTATGCCTGTGATGGGTCGATGGCGCGGATTCCCATGGCCGCTGCATGGCAAAAGGCAGAAGGCATTGCCCGCGCGGCCCTGTCTGGCGCGGTCTTTGCCCCGGTTGGGCTGGCCACCTATTACCACACGCTGGCCGTTAATCCGGCTTGGAACAAACCGCTCACCATCACAGCGGTCATTGGGCGGCATATATTCTATCGGTTGCCGGGCGACCAAAGCAGCCCTTCCGCCTTTGCCGATCGCTATGCCGCGATAGAGCCTGTGCCCGGTCCGCGGCGGCCGCTGCCTGCCCCGCTACAGATGACATCAGCCGGCCAATGGGCCGCCCCTGCCCCAGTCTTAGCGCCGCAGGTGCACGATGACCCCCGCTATGTGAAGGGCGCGCTGCCCGAAAGCGATGCCCTGCCCCAATATCGACAATCCGGAACGTGGCTGCACGAATAGCCCATTCAATTGATCTAGCCTTTCTGCCACTTGCCCTGCCCAAACATATCTGGAACAGACGGGCGCATGCTGACTCATATTCAGGTGCGTGGCGCGCGCGAGCATAATCTCAAGGGCGTAGACGTTGATATTCCGCGCGATACGCTGACCGTCATCACCGGGCTTTCAGGCTCCGGCAAGTCGAGCCTGGCGTTCGACACCATCTATGCCGAGGGCCAGCGCCGTTACGTCGAATCGCTGTCGGCCTATGCGCGCCAGTTTCTGGAAATGATGCAAAAGCCCGATGTGGACCATATTGAGGGCCTGTCCCCCGCGATCAGCATCGAGCAGAAGACAACCAGTCGCAACCCGCGATCAACCGTCGCGACGGTGACCGAGATTTACGACTATATGCGCTTGCTATGGGCGCGGATCGGCATCCCTTATTCCCCGGCAACAGGCCTGCCCATTTCCGCGCAGACTGTCAGCCAGATGGTCGACCGCGTGGCCGCCTTGCCAGAGGGAACACGGCTCTATTTGCTCGCGCCCGTTGTGCGCGGCCGCAAGGGCGAATATCGCAAGGAGCTGGCTGAATGGCAGAAAGCGGGCTTCACCCGCGTGCGCATCGATGGCCAGTTTTACGACATTGATGAGGCCCCGGCGCTCGACAAGAAATTCAAGCACGACATCGAAGTCGTTGTGGACCGCATCGTCGTGCGCGACGGCATTGAAACGCGGCTTGCCGATAGTTTTGAAACCGCGCTGAAGCTGGCGGACGGGCTTGCCTTTGTCGACCCGGCAGATGGCGCTGCTGAACCAGAAGAAACGGGCAAGGCTGTGCTGGGCGATCATGCCCCGCCGGGCCGGATTGTCTTTTCTGAAAAATTTGCCTGCCCCGTTTCAGGGTTCACCATCTCTGAAATTGAGCCGCGCCTCTTTTCGTTCAACGCCCCGCAAGGCGCGTGCCCGACCTGCGATGGCCTTGGCGAAAAGCAGTATTTTGATCCGGAACTGATCGTCCCCAATGAAGACCTGTCGATCAAAGCCGGGGCGATCGTTCCTTGGGCCAAATCCAACCCGCCCAGCCCTTATTATATGCAGGTCTTGGCATCGCTGGCGCGGCATTTTGAGTTCAGCCTTGAAACGCCTTGGAACCAACTGCCCGCCGACATTCGCGACATCCTGTTAAATGGCGCGGGGCTGGAGATCATCCGCCTGACTTTTCAAGACGGGCGCAAGACCTATGACGTCCACAAGCATTTCAATGGCGTTATTGGCAACCTCAACCGACGCCTGATCCAGACCGAAAGCGCATGGATGCGCGAGGAACTGGCGAAGTATCAAAGTGCAGCCCCGTGCGAAGTCTGTCAGGGCGCGCGGCTGAAGCCAGAGGCGCTGTGCGTGCGGATTGCCGACAGCACGATCAGCGACGCAACGCGGCTTTCTGTTGTCGATGCCGTTCAATGGTTCGGTGCGCTGGAACAAAAGTTGAGCCCTCAGCACCAACAAATTGCCCGCGCGATCCTGAAGGAAATCAATGAGCGTCTGGGCTTCCTGAACAATGTCGGGCTGGATTATCTTAACCTCAACCGCACCTCGGGTACCTTGTCAGGCGGCGAAAGCCAGCGCATCCGTCTGGCATCGCAGATCGGCTCTGGCCTGTCGGGCGTCCTTTATGTGCTGGAT
>JAHEGQ010000201.1 GCA_024645025.1 Sphingomonadaceae bacterium | reverse complement strand
CGGCGAATTCGCCGATGGTGGTATGGCTATAGGTATAGGCCGAACCGGAGACCGGTAGGGTCGAGGAAAGTTCTGCGTAGCAAAGACCTGCCAGTGCGCAGACAAAGCCCGCGACAAGGAAAGAAATAAGAACGGCTGGACCAGCATGCAGCGCCGCTGCGTTGCCGGTCCGCACAAAAATGCCAGCGCCAATAATGCAGCCAACACCCAAGAACAAAAGATTCCAGGGACCAAGCGTGCGCTTCAGTTCACTGGCGTGGCTTTCCCTTTGGACCTGCTCCACAGATTTGCGGGCGGTCAATCTGGCGAGAAAGCCAGAAGAAGTCTGATTGGACATGAAAGCTCCCAAGCATATGTGCCTTAGCGGGCAACCTAGAGGCTAAACCGCGAGGCGCAACAAAATATCAGTGCGGCAACATCGCGCCCATTTGTTTGCCCCCAAAAATATGGACATGAAGGTGCGGCACTTCTTGGTGGCCATGCCCGCCAATATTGGCGAGCAGCCGATAACCGGGGGCGGGCAGGCCAAGGTCGCGCGCGACATGGCCAACCGCGCGAATAAAGCCTGCGATCTCGGCTTCGCTGGCCTTTGCGGTAAAATCATCCCAGCTGACATAAGCGCCCTTGGGGATCACCAGCACATGGACGGGCGCTTGCGGGTTGATATCGTGAAAGGCGAGCGCCCATTGGTCTTCATAAACCGTTCGGTTGGGGATTTCCCCGCGCAGGATTTTGGCAAAGACATTCTGGTCATCATAAGGCGCAAGCGCGTCGATGGGCATGGTTACTCCTTGCGGGCCGCTTTTTCGACAAGGCCCGATACACCGTCCCGCGCGTCCAACTCTGCCAAGACATCGGCTAAAGGCAGATCGCGGTCCGCCAAAAGCATCAGCAGATGGAACAACAGGTCTGCTGCCTCGCCGGTCAGCGCCTTTTGATCCTCGCTCAGGGCGGCTATTATGGTTTCGGTTGCCTCTTCGCCCAGCTTTTGGGCAATTTTACCCCGGCCGCGCGCGGCCAGCTTGGCGACATAGGATGTCGACGGGTCCGCCGTGCGGCGGGCCCGGATTGTATTTTCAAGCCGGAAAAGCGTGTCCGACATGGGTGCCTCAGAAGGGGACGTCGTCGTCGAGATCGCTGTCGAACGGGCTGGGCGCGGAACTGCCGCCGCCAAAGCCGCTACCCTGAGCGCCACCGCCCAGCTGGCCGCCACCTTGGTTGCCGCTGCTAAACTGGTTGTTGCCGCCGCTCATGCCGCCACCACCACCTTGTCCGCCGCCGTCACGGCCTGACAGCAGGACCAATTCCCCACGGAAACGCTGCAGCACGATTTCAGTCGTGTAGCGATCATTGCCGTTTTGATCGGTCCATTTGCGGGTCTGGAGCTGGCCCTCGATATAGGCCTTCTGCCCCTTGCGCAGATAATTCTTGGCAACCTTGCCCAGATTTTCGTTGAAGATCACGACATTGTGCCACTCGGTCTTTTCCTGCCGATTGCCGTCGCGGTCATTCCATGTTTCCGACGTTGCAAGCGTAAAGCTCACCACTTCGCCGCCATTGTTCATGGACCGCGCTTCCGGGTCCTTGCCCAGATTGCCGACCAAGATCACCTTGTTGACGCTACCCGCCATTGTCTTCCCCTCAAAATCCCAAAGCTGTTGAGACCCAATATGTAACGCCTGCGGCAACATATGCCAGCGCGAACAGATAGGTCACCATGATTACAGGCCATCGCCACCCATTGGTTTCGCGCCGGACGACGGCAATGGTGGAAACGCACTGCGGTGCAAAGACAAACCAAGCCAGAAACGCCAGTGCCATCGGCAAAGTCCAGCCGCTGCGCAGCCGTTCACGCAGGCTTTGCTGGGCCGTGGCTTCGTCTTTGGCGTCAATCGCATAGGTGGTGGCGAGCGCGGAAACAGCCACTTCGCGCGCGGCCATGGCTGGGATCAGCGCCAGCGCCATGTCGCGGTTGAACCCGATGGGTTTCACGACCACCTCCAGCCCGCTGGCAATCCGCCCTGCAATCGACTGGTCGATCTGGTTTTTCGTTGAACCCTGCGGGACCTGCGGGAAACTGAGCAGCGCCCAAAGGACAAGCGTCGTCAGCGCAATGATCGTCCCCGCGCGCTTTAGAAAGGCTGTCGCGCGTTGCCATAGGCCAAGGGCAATGTCCTGAAGGTGTGGCAATTGATAGCGCGGCATTTCCATCATGAAGCCAAGGCTGCGGCCCCGCACCATCGTTTGCCGGATCACAAGTGCGGCCAACATCGCCCCCAAAATGCCCGCGACATACAGGCCAAACAGGACCAGCCCCTGCAAGCCAATGCCCGGGCCAACCGCGCGATTGGGAATGAACGCACCGATAATCACGGCATAAACGGGCAGGCGTGCCGAACAAGTCATCAAAGGCGCAATCAAAATGGTCGTCAGCCGATCCCGCGTGTCCTCAATCGTGCGCGTGGCCATGATGCCCGGCACGGCACAGGCAAAGGAGGACAAGAGCGGAATAAAGGCGCGGCCCGATAGCCCGACGCCCGCCATCAACCGATCCATGATGAAGGCTGCACGCACCATATAGCCCGAAGCTTCCAGCACCAGAATAAAGGCAAACAACACAAGGATTTGCGGCAAGAAGACAACGACAGCGCCAACCCCTGCAATCACGCCGTCGATCAGTGCAGACCGCCACAAGGTGTCGGCCATACTCGCACGCACCCAATCCGACAAAGCGCCAATCCAGCCTTCAATCAGATCTACCGGGGCCTCGGCGGCGGCATAGACCAGCTGGAACATCGCGAACAATGTCGCAAACAGGATGACAGGCCCGGCAATAGGGTGGAGGACTGCGGCGTCGATCAGCCGGGTCAGGCGACGGCCGGGGCGCTCTTCCTGAATGGCGACCTGGGCGACGCGTCGGGCCTCTTGTCGCAAATGGCCGGCGTCCGATGCAGAGGGCGTCGGCGCGGTCTTTGGCTTTGGCCCAGCAAGCAGGGCTTGCGTCACTTGGTCGCGCAGCGCGTCCAGGCCGCGTTTGCGCACGGCGACCGTCGGCACAACAGGCACGCCAAGTTCGGTGGACAGCCGCTCTGCATCCAGCATCAGGCCGTCACGCTCGGCCAGATCAACCATGTTGAGCGCGACGATGCAGGGCAGGCCCTGCCCAATCAGTTCAATCGCAAAGCGCAAATGATTGTCCAAATTGCCTGCGTCGACCACGATGATCAGCGCGGCGGGGCGGCGTTCACCTGCCTGACGGCCCATCACAACATCGCGCGTCACGGCCTCATCCGGGCTGCTTGGCGTCAGGCTGTAAGTGCCGGGCAGATCGACCAGCTCC
>JAHEGQ010000181.1 GCA_024645025.1 Sphingomonadaceae bacterium | reverse complement strand
GTTTCGCCCGACACCTTGGAGGCCCAGCCCGCCATAAAGCGCAGCTGGCTGATGGCGCCCGGCAAGTCGACGGCCCCCGCCATCGTCTTGGGTTTGCCCACGTCGATGGCTTCCAGCTCGGCAAATTCGTCGGCATGGGCTTCCAGCAGATCCGCCAAGCGGTTCATAATCCGGTCGCGCTGCATCGGCGCGAGGTTTGACCAACGACCATCATCAAAGGCTGCGCGCGCAGCTGCAACCGCGCGATCGACATCCTTATCTGACGCATCGACGACCCGGCTCACTTCCTTGCCGCTCGAAGGGTCTTCTACTGGAATGGTTGCATCGTGCGACGAGGCTACCCATTCATTGTTGATGAAAAGCGAAGGCTTGCGAGAAAGCGCCTTTTTGGCGGCCTCAGAATAAGGACGCTGGTCGCGCGTGATGCTGGTCATCTCGTTCATCATCTGTCTCCCCAATGGTCCGGAACCACAGCCGGATCGATTATCATCATCTTACCCAAATTTCGGGACAAGCCAGCCCCAAAAACATCTGCGTTTCGATCTGGCATGGGCTTAACCCCAGCGATTAATCTCCGGTCCCGGCGCCCAGCAGTTCCGGGGATCGCCAGAGGCGGCCATCGACAATGCCTTGGCAACCGAAGGACGCACAGCGACGCGCGCCAGCCATGCCGACGTTTGTGGCTTTCCCGCAAATGCCGACGGCACAAGATCAACCATAGCGGCAAGCCAGGCATAGGTTTCCAAATCGGCAATAGAAAAGTCGCCCATCAGCCAGTTCCGACCGTCCAACTGCGCCTCCACCTTGTCCACCGCCTGCGCGATTTTGGTTTCGCTATCCGCTTGCTGGTCGTCAGGGAATGTTCCGGTGCGAATGTCAGACCACCGCTGTGCAAGGTCAACGCTCTGCATCTTGGCTGTCACCGCCAGGAATGTCTCGGTGGGCAACGCAGCAAGCGCGGTTGCCAAATGGGCCTTTGTCCCAAGAAAGGCCGCGGCCGGGGCACAGCGTTCAATAATCTGCCGACACCAGGTCATCATTTCCCAGCGGGCATAGGGTTCCGACGGCCGCAACACCGGACCAGTGCCTTGATCATCCAGATAGCAGGCGATGAAGACGCTATCGGTCATTCCCTCGCCATTGACGACAAGCACGGGTCCCTCGCCTTCGATACTCATGCCAACTTCGGCTTGGTGCGCCACCGCCAAATCGTGCCGCGCGCCACCAGCCAAATCGATTTTAACCAACTGGGCATCCAAACCCTTTTCAAAAAGGGCGGCCAATACCGTCAGCGATGGTCCATTGGGCTCACCATGATACAAGGTCATGCTCATGCGATGTACTCCTGCTCAAGAATGGCGACCCGTTTAACCATGTCGGTCTTCCCCATCGCCCAACACGCCTTGGTGGCCGGACGGGCATAAATGGCGCGCAACCAGCGCAGAATGTTGGGCGTCAGGTCGTCGTTCGACAAATGCGGCTGCGACAATGGCAATGCATAAGCCAAGTTGAACCCGTTCACATCGGCCAAGCTATAGTGATCGCTGGCGAGCCATTCCCGCTTGGAAAGCGCGTCTTCCAGCATCTGGATGCCCACGCCCACACGCCGCTGGGACTCGGCCATTTCAGCATCGCTGAACAGGCCATAAATGGCCTTGCGCCACGCGACCCGACGTTCTGGCATCGGGATACGATCGATCCGTGCCTTTAAAAGATCTGGGTCTTTCTGGCGGACGGATGGGCCCACAAAAACGCTCCACCCGATCATGCTGAACGATGGGGCCAGCCATTGGTCCATAAACTTCATCCACCAGCGAATACGCCACTGATCCTGCGGATCGGACGGCATCAGCTTGGGCCCGTCAAATGCTTCGTCGACATATTCCATGATCGCTGTGGATTCCGTAAGCACCCGGTCGCCATGCGTCATCGCCGGGATGGTGCCCAAAGGATTGATCTTCAGATATTCTGGATCGTGCTGATCAAAGTTTAGCAAGTCGAGATAATGGCTGTTGAAAGGAACGCCCTTTTCCATCAGCGCCAGCATTGGCTTTCCGGAGTTGGCGTTGGGTTCCCAGTGGTAGAGCGTCACATCGGACATAGCGGCAATCTCTCTCCAAATGCGGTGCGGGCCGGATCAGGTCTTCCCAATGGGAATGGCTGCGCGTTCTTCATGCCGTTGCGGGTCGGCATTTGTATGTATTACTTACGAATCACCTGTCAGCCCGTCAAGCTTGGAATCGGCAATCAATGCCGCTTCCGCCGCCGCCCGATCAGGCCATTTCCCAGACAAAGGGCGTATGACGACCCGATTGGCTTTGCGAGCGCATCCGGCGCCCCTGATCTTCCAAAGCACCCCGCACAAGGACAAGGTCGCTCCACCGGGTCATACCGACGATGCGCCCCTGTGGCAGCGGGTTGCGCAAATTGCGCCACAAAAGCGCTGGCTCGCGGGCGATGTCGAGCACGCGGCCACCCTGCGCCCGCGCAAAGGCAAGGCTTTCCGGCAAGCGGCTGTCAAACACCACAAGCACTGGACGCTTCTGGGCAATGCCCCGGCTGATCGGTGCCGCGGTCGCGGCGGCGGCCAATCCCAACTTCAAGACGGACCGGCGCGAGACACTCATTTCTTATCCTTTGCCAGATAGGTTGCGATAGCGTCCAACTCAGCATCGGTCACATCAACCTTGGTCAGGCGCGGCATCGCAACCTTGCCCATCCGGACCACCGATTTCACATAATCTGCTGTTAAATCATTTCGGTTCACCAACAGTCCGGTTTCCGGCGGTTGCCCGGCCATCATGCGCTGCTTGGTCAGCAAATTGGTCCCCATGCCGCCCGCCAAATGGCAATAACCACAATGATTGGAAAACAGCTCTGCGCCATCGGTGCGCGCGACAAGCCGGTCCCCCTTCGGGGCTTCTGCCCGCATCTGATAAGGCGGCAACGGCGGCGGCCCGCCTTTTGACTCCCCTGATGCCGGCCCCTTTTGGCAGCCGGCAAGCGCCAGCGCGATGATCCATGCGGCGCGCGTCATGCCCGACCCTCCCCTGCCATGTTGCGATAGACACTTGGCCAGACGCCCTGCTTACCCGGCGCAATGATGCCATTGGGGTCGAGCGCGTCCTTCACCTTTTCATTGAAGCGGCGCTGGGCCTGATTGTTGAAATCAAACGTGTCGTTCACGGCATCCATCCAGCCCAAATGGGTGCGATATTCGGCATAGCCCGCTTTTGCGCTTTCCGAGATCAAGGTGTTGAACAGCTTTTTGGTGTTTTCGACCTGCGCCGCATTATCGCGATCATACATCAGCATATTGATGTTGTTCGCAAAGCGGCCGCCAATCGTGAAACTGGCATAAAAATCCACATCATGATCGGCGATG
>JAHEGQ010000180.1 GCA_024645025.1 Sphingomonadaceae bacterium | reverse complement strand
CGGAACCGGCTGGGCGGTGGATCCGCCGAGATTGGCAGCACCCGGCCCGATGGTCGATTGCTGACCATCGCCACCCCCGTTCAGCCGGAATGGATCGACTATAACGAGCATTTGACCGAATATTGTTATTTGAAGCTTTTTGGTGATGCGACGGATGTGGTCTTGGCGCAGATTGGCGCGGGACTGGACTATGTCGCGGCGGGCCATTCTTGGTATACGGTCGAAACGCATATTCGCCATTTAGGGCAGGCGCGCTTGGGTGAGCCGGTTGAGGTGCGCACCCGGGTGCTCGCCGCCGATGCCAAGCGCCTCCATTTGTTCCACGAAATGGTCAATTTGCGCCATGATGCGGTGATCGCGACGGCAGAGCATATGCTGGTCCATGTAGATGCCAAGGCAGAGAAATCGGCCCCGGCGCCGCAAGTCATGCAGGACAAGGCGCAGGCCTTTGTGCAACAACAGTTGCATCTGCCGCAGCCCGAAGGGGTCGGTCGCCAGATCAAGATGCCCGGCTGATCTGGTCGGCACGGTTCTGTAAGGGGAGGGGAACCCGCATGGCTTTGGTGGAAACGCGCTCGATTGATTACATCCCTCTGGCCGAAAGGCGCGGGGCCGTGCGCCACCTCTGGCCGGTCTGGTTTACCGGCGATGCCCATCTGGCAACGCTGGCGACGGGCGCGATCAGCGTTGCGGCGGGCCTGAGCCTGTTCTGGTCAAGTCTGGCGGTCATTGGCGGCTGTGTATTGGGAACGGTGCTGATGGCGTTTCACTGTTCGCAAGGGCCGCATCTTGGTTTGCCGCAGATGATCCAGTCGCGCCCCCAATTCGGCTATCTGGGGGCGCTGCTTGTCTGGGTCGTCGCGCTCGTCACCTATATCGGGTTCAATGCGTTGAATCAGTCCTTGGCCGCGAGCACCGCCAAGGAATTGCTGGGCCTGCCAGAGGTCCCAACCATTGTTGTTTTTGCGAGCATGGCCGCCCTGATCGCGGGCATCGGCTATGACCTGATCCATAAGGCACAGCGGGTTTTGGCCTATCTGATGCTGGCGGTGCTGGCGGTATATACCATCGGTTTGTTCGCCACGGTGGACCTCCCGACCTTGCTCCAGCCCGGTGCCTTCAAGCCCACCCTCTTTCTGGTCCAATTTTTTGCAGCCGCTGGCTATCAATTAAGCTGGTCCATCTATGTCTCGGACTATTCCCGCTACCTCCCGCGTGAGGTGGGCATTCGGGCGTCTTTTCTCTGGACGTTTTTCGGGGCATTTATCGGCGGCGCTTGGATGATGCTGGTCGGCGCTTTTGTCGCGGCCGCCTTTTCCAATGCCGATATCGTCGTGGCCTTGCGGCATAGCGCGGATGCCATGTTTGGCGGCTTTGGGTGGGTTGTCCTTGTCAGCAGCTTTGGCGGGCTGATCACGATTACCTCGCTCAATCTTTATGGGTCTTCGCTCACCCTGTTGAGCGTGATTGACAGCATCCGCCCAATCCGGCTGGGCATTGCGTCTCGCGTGCTGGCACTGGGAACCGTTTTTGCGGCCTCGCTGTCGCTGTCGCTCGCCATGAGCGGAAATGTGCTGCATGCGCTGGAAGCGTTTTTGGGCGTGCTGGTCTATCTCTTCACGCCGTGGACGGCGATCAACCTTGTCGACTTCTTCTTTGTCCGCAAAGGCCAGTATTCCATCCGGGCGATGTTCATGGTCGATGGGCTTTATGGTCGGTGGAATTGGCGCGGGCTGTCAGCTTATGCGCTGGGTTTCATCGCCATGATCCCCTTCTTCAAGACAGAGCTGTATACGGGGCCCGTCGCCCATGCGTTGGGAGGGGCAGACATCTCTATGCTCATCGGCCTGCCGGTATCGGCGCTCATCTATCTGCTCTTGTGCCGCAGCCTTGATCTTTCGGCGGAGTTGGCGCGCATCCCGGCCTTGGACCAGAATCTGGAAACGGAGCCGGTCCGATGATCCGATCCCTTTTGGCCGGGGCGGCGCTCGCCTTGGCGCTGCCGACAGCCGCGACGGCGCTGACCTTTCCCGATCATTTTGATCCCATCGGCACCCCGGTCCAGAGCTTCAAGACATCGGCCGGGCGGACGATCCATTTCACCGATACGGGGGAGGCGGGGTGGACGCCGATGCTGTTCATTGGGGGCGTTGGCACCAGCGCCCGCGCGCCGGAACTTGTCGCCTTTCTCGACAGCCTGCGCCGCCAGCTCAAGGTGCGGATCATCGCTGTGGAGCGCAATGGCCTTGGCGACACCGCTTATGATCCCGCGTGGACCTTTGGTGATTACACGCAAGAGGTGGGTCAAATTCTGGACAAGCTGGGCGTTGATCGCTTTGCGTTGGTCGCCATCTCGGGCGGCGGGTCCTATGCAGGGCATATTGCTGCGGCGATGCCCGATCGAATTGCCTCTTGGCATATGCTGGCGGCCATCGCCGCGGCACCATCTACCAGCCCGATCTGCACCGCAGACGCGCAAGGTCTGGCAGCCGGACTTGCCGATCAGGTCGCGCAACCGCGGGTGTTCTGGGCGATGCCGCCGGAGGGTGTGGCGTCCAAAGTCCCCGGCTTTATCGACCGCGCCGCCGATGAAGGGGCGCGGGCCTTTTTCATTGCCGGGCAGCGTGGCGATGGGCGGGGTGTCGCGCGCGAATATCGCTCGTTCTGCGCGGCACCTGCACCCGTTTCTGCCTTTCCGGCCCCCGCCTATTTTTATTATGGGGAGGCCGATCCGCTCGTCCCGCCCAGCCAAGGGGAATATTGGGCCAGCAAAGTCGCGGCCAAGGTGACCTTCCGCCGCTATCCCGGTGAAGGCCATGATGTGCAATATCGCCATTGGGACCAGCTGCTGCTCGACGTAGCCGGGCATGGCGACCAGACACTTGTCTGCGCGCGGGGCCGGGCCAAGCTGGTTAAGGGGCTTGTCGATCCGGCGAAGCTCGCTTCGGGCGACACGCTCGGGGTGTGTGCTTGGCAAACACCATCAAGGAACCCACATGACGCTGGAAAATAACCAAGAAGACAAAGGGCATGGCCTGCGCACCCCGCTGGAAGGGGTGGCCGCGCGACCGATCACGCCCGGCGACCCCATCGCAGCGCCCTTGCACCTGATCCGGCCGACCGTGCCGCGCGACTGGGTGGATTATAACGGACATATGAGTGAATCCTGCTATCTGCTGGCCTTTGGGGACCAGTCAGATGCCTTTTTCCGGCTGATCGGGATTGATGAGGCCTATCGGGCGGCTGGCCATTCGCTCTTCACCGTGCAGACGATGATCTTCAATCTGGCTGAGGCGCATCTGGGCGATGTGCTGGATCTCTCCCTCCAGCTGCTGGACGCTGATGACAAGCGCCTCCATATCTTCCACGCGATGCACAATGCCGCCA
>JAHEGQ010000076.1 GCA_024645025.1 Sphingomonadaceae bacterium | reverse complement strand
TCCGCGCCGTGGCCGAAGTGGGACGGAAATATCGTGTCCCGCTGATCGCTTTTTCAAATGATGTGTCGGTCGCGGGCAACGGAACCTATTTGCTGGGCTTTACACCTGCCCAAGCGGTTGCACGGGTGGTGGGGTTTGCCCGTGACAAGGGGGCGGCCAAATTTGCCGGGCTGGTGCCCGCAGGCGTCTATGGCCAACGCGCGCAGACGGCGCTGACCCGGTCCGTTGAGGATGCCGGCGCAAAGCTGGTTTCGGTGCAAACCTATGACCGCACCTCGCCATCGATCATGGGGGCGATCTCGCGGCTCAACAAGGCGGGCAAGGCAGATGCGGTTCTGATCGCAGATGCCAGCAAAACAGCGGCACAGGCGATCCCGATCTTGCGGCGCGGACCCAATGCACAGGCCCGGATATTGGGCACGGAATTGTGGAATTCAGAGAGCAATCTGTCGCTTTCGGCGCTGAATGGGGCGTGGTTCGCCAGCGTGCCGGATGGCATCTATGCGCAAATGGCCAATCGCTACCGCACCCGATTTGGGGCCGCGCCCTTCCGCCTGTCGAGCCTTGGTTATGACGCCGTCTTGCTCGCCACCAAGGTCGCGGTGAATTGGAAACCGGGCACGTCCTTCCCACTTCAGGCGTTGGATGATCCCGCGGGCTTTTCGGGCATTGATGGTGTCTTCCGGTTCAATGCCTATGGCGTTGCCGAACGGGGGCTGGAGGTGCAGCAGGTTGGCCCTTCTGGGCCGCAAATCATCTCGCCCGCGCCCAAATCTTTCGAGGATTAAGCCAGCACAATCTCACCCAGAATATGGTCGAGCAACAGCATCCCGGCGGCGGTCACGCCCAGCCGGGGGCCTTGTTGCCAGATCAGCTTGTGTTGCTCCAGCTGGTCGATCACCGGCATCCGAACCAGCGCGCTGGCGGGCAGGTTGGTCCGGGTGGAAAGGCCCTCCAGATCCACACCTTCACTCAGGCGCAGACCCATCAGCAGGGCTTCGCGGGCTTGTTCTTGGGCGCTTAAATCTTCGGCTGTCTGCGTGCCGTGCCCGTTACGGGTGATGGCTGACAAGAAATTTTCCGGCTTTTTGTGGCGCACTGTTGCAACGCCTTGCCGCCGGCCATGGGCACCGGGGCCAATGCCGATATAATCGCCATAACGCCAATAGGTCATGTTGTGGCGGCTCTCCGCACCCGGGCGGGCATGGTTTGACACTTCATAGCGCGCAAGCCCTGCCGCCGTTGTGACCGCATTGGTCAATTCATAGAAGTCGGCGGCTTCATCGGCATCCTTGGGGGTTAGTGCGCCGGTTCGGACCAGCGTTTCAAACCGTGTGCCGGGCTCTATGGTCAGTTGGTAGAGCGACAGATGTTCCGTGCCCAGTGCGAGCGCCCGGCGCAGATCATCCTCCCACGCGGTCGCAGACTGTCCGGGCAGCGCATAGATCAGGTCAAAATTGACGCGGGCAAAATGCCGTTGCGCGGTGTCCAGCGCAGCCAGCCCTTCAGCGCCATCATGCGCCCGACCTAAAAGGTGCAGCGTGTCATCATGGAAGGATTGCAGGCCCAGCGAGACCCGGTTGACGCCTGCGGCGGCCAAATCGGCAAAGCGTGCGGCTTCGACCGAGGAGGGATTGGCTTCCAGCGTGATCTCAATATCGGGGGCAAAGCCCCAAAGCGCCGCCGCCCGTTCAATCAGCTGTGCGACCAGCTGCGGCGGCATCAGCGACGGGGTTCCGCCGCCAAAGAAGATGGATGTCAGCGGCCGCTGGCCTGTCGCCTGCGCCTCATGCGCCATATCGGCCAGCAAGGCCGCCTGCCATGCCGCCATATCCACCGTGTCGCGGACATGGCTGTTAAAATCACAATAAGGGCATTTGGAAACGCAAAACGGCCAATGGATGTAGAGCGCGAGCGTCATTGACCGCCAAAGACAGCCGCCACCAGCTTGCCAAAGGCATCGGCACGGTGGCTGATGGCGTGCTTGGCCGCTGGCTCGATTTCGGCAAATGTCTGTGTGCCCCCCAGCGGCACGAAGACAGGGTCATAGCCAAAGCCCTTGGCACCGCGCGGCGGCCAAGTCAGCTGGCCTTCCACACGGCCTTCAAAAACCTCCTCATGGCCATCCGGCCATGCGAGCGCGAGCGTGCAGACAAAGGCGGCTGACCGGTCGACATCCGGCCCCTGTTCCGCCAGCAGCCCCTCCACCTTGCCCATCGCCAGATACCAGTCGCGCCCGGCATCGCCTTCAAACCATTGCCGCTCGGCCCAATCGGCGGTGTAGACGCCGGGCCGCCCGCCCAAGGCTTTCACCTCCAGCCCGCTATCATCCGATAAAGCGGGCAGGCCGGAAGCGGCCGCGGCGTGCGCTTTCAAAAGCGCGTTTTCTGCAAAGGTCGTGCCCGTTTCCTTGGGCTCCGCCAAGCCAAGCTCCCCCGCCGACACAGGCTCAATCCCATAGGGGGCCAGAAGGTCGCGAATTTCACGGACCTTGCCCTGATTATGGCTCGCAATGACCAGTTTGCCGGGGGAGAGTTGACGCGCCATCTTAGCGGCCTGTGGCTTTCAGCTGGGCTTCGAAGATGCGGTTGCAGCCAATCCGCGCAAGGCGGAGCAGGCGCAGCAAGGCTTCTTCATCATAGGTTTCGCCTTCGGCTGTTGCCTGCGCTTCGGCAATGTTGCCATTCGACAGCAACACGAAGTTGGCGTCAGCGCCGGCGTTGGAATCTTCGATATAATCGAGATCCAGAACCGGCGTGCCCTGATAGATGCCGCAGCTGATCGCGGCGACCTGTTGTTCGATCGGGTCTTTGTCCAGCAAGCCGTCGGCCATCAGCTTGTCGACAGCGAGACGCAGCGCGACCCACGCGCCCGAGATTGACGCCGTCCGTGTGCCGCCATCGGCCTGAATTACGTCGCAATCCAGCGTGATCTGGCGTTCACCCAAGGCCTTTAGATTGACGACGGCGCGCAAAGAACGACCAATAAGACGTTGAATTTCCTGCGTCCGTCCAGATTGTTTCCCCTTGGCGGCTTCGCGGCTGCCGCGGGTGTGCGTGGCGCGGGGCAGCATCCCATATTCCGCCGTCACCCACCCTTCGCCTTTGCCGCGCAGAAAGGGGGGGACACGTTCTTCGATGCTGGCGGTGACCAGCACGCGGGTATCGCCAAAGCTGACAAGGACAGAGCCTTCGGCGTGCTTGGTGAAATGGGGTTCGATGCTGATCTCGCGCATCTGATCTGGGGCGCGGCCGGAAGGGCGCATGGTCATTTTCCTTTGCTGGAGTTTGCCGAGCCTCTAGCGGCCCCAAGAGGGCGAGGCCAGCCCCCTTCTATCCCTCCCTTGCGGAAAGGGGGCAATCGCCCCTAAATCAAGGTTATGATGACGCCCGTCCATGAACTGACCGACCGCGCGCGAGACGTCTTTCGGGTGGTGGTCGAATCTTATCTGGGCAGCGGCACCCCGGTCGGCTCGCGCACGATTTCCAAGCTGGGTTCTATGAATCTCTCTCCCGCATCGATCCGCAATGTGATGCAGGATCTGGAAGAGCTGGGCCTGTTGGCCGCCCCCCATACGTCGGCGGGGCGGATGCCAACCGAGTTGGGCCTGCGCCTTTTTGTCGATGGCATGATGCAGGCTGCGGAACCGACAGCGGATGAACGTGCGGCCATTGAAGGACGGATCACGCAAAGTGGCCCGATTGAAGATGCACTGGCGGCGGCCACCGCGGCGCTTTCCGGACTGTCACAATGTGCGGGCATCGTCATGGTCCCGGCGCGGGAGCCGCGCTTGCGGCAATTTACCTTTGTGCCCTTGGGGCCAAGCCAAGCATTGGCGGTGTTGGTGGGGGATGATGGCTCGGTTGAGAACCGCGTTGTCGATGTGCCATCGGGTCTGCCCGTTTCTGCGTTGGTCGAGGCTGGGAATTTCATTTCCGCCCGGCTGGCTGGGATGACGCTGCCCGAAGCGTCGGCGGCGCTGGCGCGGGAAATTGCGCGCGAACGCGCGGTGTTGGATATGGCGGCGCAAGATTTGGTGCAAAAGGGCATCGCCGTTCTATCCCAAGATGGGGCGCATCGCCCGGTGTTGATCGTGCGCGGCGCGGCGCATCTGCTGGATGATGCCGAAGCGGCGGATCTGGACCGCGTTCGCCAGTTGCTGGATGAGATTGAGGGCAAGGAAGATATTGCGCGTCTTTTGGAAAGTGCGCGCGAAGGCCCGGCGACCAAGGTTTTTATCGGATCGGAGAACAAGCTGTTTGCGCTATCGGGGTCGTCGGTGATAGCGGCGCCCTATCACGGTCGGGATGGACGCGTGGTCGGCGTGGTGGGTGTTATTGGCCCAACACGCTTGAATTACGCCCGTGTCGTCCCCATGGTTGATTTCACCGCACAAACCCTCACGAGATTGTTGACCTGATGAGCGACGAAGAGTTGAAAACCGATACGCCTGCCGAAGATCAGGCGTCCTCCCCTGCTGAAGAACATGATCCCTTGGCCGCCCTGCAAGCCGAGCTGGACGAGGCGCGTCAGCAAGTCCTGTATGCGCAAGCCGAAACCCAAAATGTGCGCCGCCGTCTGGAAAAGGACGCGCAGGATGCCCGCGCTTATGCCGCCACCAATTTTGCCCGCGACATTTTGAGCGTGGCGGACAATTTGTCCCGCGCGCTCGAGGTGATCCCGCCCGCGATGCGCGAGGAAGAAGCCAGCAAGGCGCTGGTCGTCGGGCTGGAAGCCACCCAGCGCGAGTTGCTGGCCGTGTTTGAGCGCAATGGCATCACGCGCGTGGCGGCGATGGGCTTGCCGCTGGATCCCAACCAGCATCAGGCGATGGTCGAAATCCCCAGCGATGCGGAACCCGGCACAATCGTGCAGGAAATGCAGGCGGGTTATATGATCAAGGATCGCCTGTTGCGTCCGGCGCTGGTGGGCGTTGCCAAAAAGCCGGACTGATCCGATAGATCAGCGCCGGCTCTGCCCGGCATCAGCCTTTGGGGCGGGTCGCCACCAGACCGATGGATTTCATGGTCATCACCGGGACATTGTCTTGGTTGAAGACGGTGACCAGCCCCTTGGTGATCCCCATTTCCGGTCGCGATTGGGAAGGGCGCACTTCCAGCGTCTCAATTTCCACGCGCAGCGTATCGCCGGGATAAACCGGCTTAAGCCAGCGTAGTTCATCCACGCCGGGCGATCCAAGCCCGGCCTGTTTGTTTTTCTTCAGATTTTCGACAAGCATCGCCATCGTCATCGCAGCGGTATGCCAGCCGCTTGCCGACAGGCGCCCAAAATGCGTTTTGGCGGCGGCGTCATCATCCAGATGAAAGGGTTGGGGGTCATATTTGCGGGCGAAGTCCATCACCTCTTCGCGGGTGACTTCATAATGCCCAAAACTGACCTTCTGGCCGACCTTGATATCCTCAAGATATTGCATCCACGCCTCCTTGTTCGCCCCACCTTACGCAAACGGAAAGGGTGAGGGGAAGCGAAAAGCGTCAGGCGGCGTCCTGATTTGGCGGCGGGGCCATCCCGGCGGACATATGCGCCAAGGCTTGCATCATCGCGTCGACAAAGGGTGGGTCGTTGACTGTCTCGCGCGCGGCCTGACCCATGGCCTGAACCCATTGGGCCGCGGTTTCCCGGCTGATGCCAAGCCCCCGGTGCAGCGACATGATGCAGCTGTTCTCCCGGTCAAACCATGTGCGCGGGCCGCCCATCCAGGCGGTGAGAAAGCCGGTCAGCGAGACACGCATGGGGAAAAGGTCTTCCGCGTGCATCGCGCGCAGGTCCGCAAAGGCCGGGTCCGCATCCATCAGGTCGTAAAACCGGTCAACCATGCGCCGGATTGCGGGTTCGCCACCGATGCGGTCAAACGGGGTCTGGGGGGTGTCTTGGCTCATGCGGGCGGTCTCCTCCCACCGTCACCTGTCGGGAAAGACGCGCCCGCGCCTTGACGTAGGTCAAAACTGCGCGAGGCAGGGGGTCAGACGTTGAAGCGGAACAGCATGATGTCGCCATCCTGCACCAGATAATCCTTGCCTTCAGACCGCCACTTGCCCGCCTCGCGCGCGCCGGCTTCGCCGCCATGATCGACAAAGTCCTGATAGGCCATTGTTTCGGCGCGGATGAACCCCTTTTCAAAATCGGTATGGATCACGCCGGCGGCCTGCGGCGCCTTTGCCCCCCGGAACACCGTCCATGCGCGCGCTTCCTTGGGGCCGACTGTGAAGAAGGTGATAAGGTGCAGCAGTTCATATCCGGCACGGATCACCCGGGCGAGGCCGGTTTCCGTCAGGCCCAGATCGGACAGGAATTCGGCACGGTCTTCCACCGGCATCGTCACAATCTCGGCTTCGATCGCGGCGGATACGACAACGGCTTCAGCGCCTTCGGCCTTGGCCTTGGCAAAAACGCGCGCCGACAATTCATTGCCATTTGCAGCCGAAGCTTCGTCCACATTGCAGACATAGAGAACCGGCTTGGAGGTCAGCAACTGGGCTTGCTGAAAGACGCGCTCTTCCTCCACATCGCTGCGTTCGGTCAGGCGGGCGGGCTTGCCGTCGCGCAGCAGGTCCAGTGCCTTGCCCAGCACGGCAGCCGCAATCTTGCTGTCCTTGTCGCCTTGCGCGGCCTTTTTCTGAAGATTGGGGACGCGCTTTTCGAGGCTTTCAAGATCCGCCAGCATCAATTCGGTTTCGACGGTATCCGCGTCGGAGATCGGGTCGATCCGGTTGTCGACGTGCTGGATGTCGTCATCGACAAAGCAACGCAGCACATGAACGATGGCGTCCACTTCGCGGATATTGGCAAGGAACTGGTTGCCAAGGCCTTCGCCCTTGGAGGCCCCGCGTACCAGCCCAGCAATGTCTACAAAGCTCAGCTGGGTTTCGATCACCTTTGCGCTGCCGCCAATCTTGGCAATTACCTCAAGCCGCGGGTCAGGCACGGCGACATTGCCGACATTGGGTTCAATCGTGCAAAAGGGGTAATTGGCTGCTTGCGCCGCCTGCGTTTCCGTCAGCGCGTTGAACAGCGTCGACTTTCCGACATTGGGAAGCCCGACAATCCCGCATTTGAAACCCATTATTTCAGTCCTTTTGCAATCGCAGCGCGACATTGTTCATGAAGCGCACATCATCGCCCTTGGTTAGCCACGGCGCTTCGGCACTGACGGCCCCCAGCATGGCGGCAAGGTCGTCCTGCTCGGCTTTGGCGAAGGGCCCCAGCACATAGCCTGTGACCCTGTCTTTATGGCCCGGATGGCCGATGCCCAAACGGATGCGGCGAAAATGTTCGCCAATATGCGCGATGGTGGATCGGATGCCGTTATGCCCGGCAGCGCCCCCGCCGCGCTTCACCTTTACCCGAAAGGGGTCGATGTCCAACTCGTCATAAAAGACAGTCACATCTTCGGCCGCCAGTTTGAAGAAGCGCATCGCCTCGCCAATGCTGCGGCCGCTTTCGTTCATGAAGGTGGCTGGTTTTAGCAGCAGCACTTTTTCAGAGCCGATCCGGCCTTCACACGCGCTGCCCTGAAAGCGGGCCTTCCACGGCGAAAAAGAGAAGGCCTCGGCCAGCACGTCCGCGGCCATGAACCCCACATTGTGGCGGTGCATGGCGTATTGCGCGCCGGGATTTCCGAGGCCTGCCCAGATCTGCACGTGCGTCTCCCTTCCCTGACCCCTTCCGCCCAAGGCAGAAGGGGAAAGGCAGACGGGTTATTCCGCGTCGGCTTTGGTCGTATCGCCTTCGGCAGACTTCATGCCCGACGGCGCAACCAGCGTGGCGATCGTGAAGTCGCGATCGGTGATCGCGCTGCGCGCACCCGCGGGAAGGGCGACATGGCTGATATGGATCGAGGCACCAACCTCAAGGCCCTTCAGCGAAATCTTGATGTCGTCCGGGATCATGGCGGCGTCGCAGATCAGTTCCAGCTCGTGGCGCACGATGTTGAGCACCGCACCGCGCTTCATGCCCGGCGACGTGTCTTCATCGGTGAAGTGAACCGGCACGTTGACGTGCACTTCCGAATGCTCGCCAATGCGCAGGAAGTCGGCGTGAAGCGGGCGATCAGTCACGGGATGGAAGGCCACGTCCTTGGGCAGCGTGCGCACCTGCTTGCCACCCACGTCGATCATGACGACCGAGTTCATGAAATGGCCGGTGTGCAGCGCCTTCAACAGCATCTTTTCTTCGATGTGGATGGCGGCGGGGTCTTCATTGTTGCCGTAAATCACGGCGGGCACGCGGCCTGCATTGCGCAAAGCACGAGAGGCTCCCTTGCCTGCCCGTTCACGCAATTCGGCCGACAGCGTCAGCTGATCGCTCATGGTCATTCTCCAAATAAATGTCTAATCTTCCGCCACGCCTCCAGGGATGACCATAGCGGAAGCGGGCGGCCCTAAGCGAAATCGTGCGAAAAGGCAAGTCAGCGCCGTTGGCAGTGGCTAGTTGATGCGAACCACTTTCAGCTTGCGCTTCGCCAGACGGGTCTGCACGCTTTCCGGGCCAGCCAGATGGGCAGCGCCGACCGCGACAAAAACGGTGCCCGGCGTGGCCAGTCGCTGCGCGATCCAGTCCGCCCAGCGTTGGTTGCGGTCTGTCAGCAAGACCCGGCTTAACCGCGGCGATGTATCAAGGTTTTTGTTCATCAACCGGGCAAGGTCATCGGTTCTGCCTGACGCCCAGTCCCGTGTCATTTCACCTGCAAGCTGGTCTATTTTTGGGGCCTCTTCCAGCGTTTCTTGAAGCATGGTGATTTGGTCTGGTTCGGGCAACGTATCGAAATAGGCAATTTGTTGCGCCATGGTTTCTAGGCCCAAAACGGGCTTTCCGACGCTGCGGGCGGCCTTGGCAAGCGTCTTGTCCACCCCAATATCGGGGTTGTAGCCCAGCTTTTGCAGGGGCAGCAGCGACGCCAGCGTGGCCACAAACCAGGGATCCATCGCCTCCAGCGTGTCAGGATTGATCCCAAGCGACCCCATCAGCGTGCGGAAACGGGCCGCGTTTTTTGGGCCGATCTTGATGGTCAAAGGCGGCCCATCCGGATCCACCGCATGGCGCATCATAATCGCATCCGCTTCGGCGGGCGGGGGGTCCACCATCTCCAGCACCAGCAGATCCGACGCCGAAAAGGCTTGGGCAACCGGCCCTTGAAACCAAACCGTATCTGGCTTCAGAATATGAACGGTGCCGAAAAGATAGATTGTGGTGTCGGCATCCGCGACCTTCCACAAAGCGGGTTTTGCTGGCCACAAAGCGGGTTTTGCTGGCGGGGCAGCGGCGGACATCAAAAGGGGTGCCGCCAACAAGGACAAGAGACTACGCATCGCCGTCATCATGGTCCGACCAGGCGCAGCAGGCAAGCGCAAATCGCGGCGAATTGCGGCGCATCGTCGTTCGTTTGCTTGACCCAAGATACCCCCTTGCTTAAGGCGCGGCGCATGGCGGCAGACAAAAACTCTTTGAGCTTTCAGGACCTGATTCTGACCCTTCATGATTATTGGGGCAAGCAGGGCTGTGTCATCTTGCAACCCTATGACATGCGTGTGGGTGCGGGCACCTTTCACCCGGCTACCACCCTGCGGTCTTTGGGGCCGGAGAGCTGGAACGCCGCTTATGTGCAGCCCTCTCGTCGGCCAACCGATGGCCGCTATGGGGAAAACCCCAATCGCTTGCAGCATTATTACCAATATCAGGTCATCATGAAGCCCAGCCCGGCGAACCTGCAAGAGCTGTATCTGGGGTCGCTGGACGCCATCGGCATTGATCCGCTGAAGCACGATATCCGCTTTGTGGAGGATGACTGGGAAAGCCCCACCTTGGGCGCCTGGGGGCTAGGCTGGGAAGTCTGGTGCGATGGCATGGAAGTGACCCAGTTCACCTATTTCCAGCAAATGGGTGGCTTTGACTGCAAGCCTGTCGCGGGTGAACTGACCTATGGGCTGGAACGGCTCGCCATGTATATTCAGGGCGTGGACCGGGTCTATGACCTGCGCTTCAACGATGCCGGCGTCACCTATGGCGACGTGTTCTTAGAAAATGAGCGGGAATTCAGCGCCTATAATTTTGAGGTGGCGGATACCGAAACGCTGTTCGAAGCCTTTAAAAAAGCGGCGGCCGAATGCCAGCGCTGCATCGAGGCCAAGCTGCCCTTGCCGGCCTATGATCAAGCGATTGAAGCCAGCCATATCTTCAATGTTCTGAATGCGCGGGGCGTCATTTCGGTGGCCGAGCGCCAAGCCTATATTGGCCGCGTGCGCGACTTGGCGAAGGGCAGCTGTGCGGCCTGGATGGAAAAGAACGGGTGGGACGCGTGATGCGGACTCAAGATCAGGGCCGTCGCGACGTTAACAGCCAAATGTCCGGAACCGCGAAATGACCGACTTCCTGCTTGAACTTTTTTCTGAAGAGATCCCAGCGCGGATGCAGGACAAGGCGCGCGAGGATTTGGCGCGGCTCTTCACCGCCGAACTGGATCGGGCGGGGCTGAAGGCGCAAGGCGCGATTACTTATGCAACGCCGCGACGGTTAACACTTATTCTCAATGGCTTGCCGCTAGAGACTGAGTCCGTCCGTGAAGAAACCAAGGGCCCCAAGGTCGGTGCGCCGCCGCAAGCGCTGGACGGCTTTTTGCGCAAGACGGGCTTGACCCAAGATCAGTTGGAAGACCGGGATGGCACCTATTTTGCGGTCGTTGAAAAACGGCAGAGGTTTTGGCTGAGGCGATCCCCACTGTCATCCGCAACTTCCCATGGCCCAAGTCGCAACGCTGGGGCGCGGCCTCGCGTTCGACCGAATGTCTGCGCTGGGTGCGTCCGCTGCAAGGCATCGTCGCGCTGTTGGGCGAAGCAATTGTGCCGTGCGACGTTGATGGCCTGCACAGCGGCGCGGTGACCTATGGCCATCGCTTCCACCATCAAGGCCCGATCACCCTTGGCCATGCTGGGGACTATGCCGCCAAGCTGCGCGCCGCCCATGTGATCGTTGATCAGGAAGAACGCCGCGCGATCATCCGCGATGGGGCCGAAAAGGCCGCGGCGGCGGCGGGCCTGACGCTGGTGCCCGATGAAGGGCTGGTGATTGAAAATGCCGGGCTGACCGAATGGCCGGTGCCGCTGCTCGGCCGGTTTGATCCCGATTTCCTGAGCGTGCCGGAAGAAGTCATCCAGCTGACGGCGCGCGTGAACCAGAAATATTTCATCTGCCGTGACGCGCAGGGCAAGCTTGCCAACGCCTTTGTCTGCACCGCCAATATCGCGGCGCATGATGGCGGGGCCGCGATTGTTGCGGGCAATGAAAAGGTGCTGGCCGCCCGCTTGTCGGATGCACGCTTCTTTTATGAGACCGATCTTAAGGTGCCGCTCGAAAAGCAGGCGGAGAAGCTCAAGGATATCGTGTTCCACGAAAAGCTCGGCACGCTGGCTGAGCGGGTGGAGCGGATCGCAAAGCTGGCGCGCTCGCTGGTGGAAACGGGTGTCATTTCTGGTGCCAGTGGCGAAGATGCCGAACGCGCCGCCCGATTGAGCAAGGCCGATCTCGTGACCGGCATGGTTGGAGAATTTCCAGAACTTCAAGGGCTTATGGGCGGTTATTACGCAGCCGCTCAAGGAGAAAAGCCTGAAGTCGCGGCCGCGGTGCGCGATCATTACAAGCCCGTGGGTCAGGGGGATGATGTACCCAGCGCCCCCTTGTCTGTTGCGGTAAGCCTTGCTGAAAAGCTGGACACGCTGACGCAGTTTTTTGCGGCGGATATGCAGCCCACAGGGTCCAAAGATCCCTTCGCGCTGCGCCGCGCTGCCTTGGCCGTCATCCGCCTGTTGGTGGAAAATGGCATTCGCTATTCTGTCAGTGCAAACAATGGCTTGCTGGAATTTTTTGTGGACCGGTTGAAGGTTCAGCAACGCGAAGCAGGCGTTCGGCATGATTTGATCGACGCCGTGATTGCCTTGGGTGGCGAGGATGACCTTGTCCGCCTGCTCGCCCGCGTGAAGGCGCTGCAATCTTTTGTGACCACCGAAGATGGGACGAACCTGCTCGCTGCCTATAAGCGCGCAGCAAATATCCTGAAGGCCGCGCCCGAGGCGCAGGCCGCCGTTGCCCCGGCTGATCTTGGCCCGGCGGAAAGCGCGCTGCAGGCGGCGCTGGATGCGGCAGCCCCCAAGGCCGCAACGGCCATTGAGCGCGAACAGTTTGAAGCCGCGATGGCGGCGCTTGCCTCGCTGCGAGCGCCGATTGACGGGTTCTTTGATGCCGTGATGGTCAATGATGAGGACCCGACTAAACGGGCCTTCCGCTTGGGCCTTCTCGTCCGCTTCCGCGACGCTGTGCATCGGGTGGCAGATTTTTCGAAGATCGAAGGGTGAGGCGACCTGCCAAATAGGGGCAGGGCGTGCCGCCGACTAACGGAGGACGCATGACGCAATATGTCTACCGCTTCGGCGGCGGTGTTTCGGATGGGGATGCCTCCACACGCGGCAACAAGAATTTGTTGGGCGGCAAGGGTGCCAATCTGGATGGCATGGCGGCGATTGGCCTTCCCGTCCCGCCGGGCTTCACCATCACGACCGAAATGTGCGCGCGTTATTATGCGGAAGGGCAGCGTTTCCACGATAGCGTGCAAGCCGAAGTGGCCGGCGGTATCGCGCATATTGAGGCGGTGACCGGCAAGAAATTTGGCGATGCGGCAGACCCGCTTCTGGTGTCCGTCCGCTCAGGCGCGCGCGTTTCGATGCCGGGGATGATGGATACCGTTCTCAATCTTGGCCTGAATGATGCAACCGTAAAAGGGCTAGCAACGTCCTCTGGTGATGCGCGCTTTGCGTGGGACAGCTATCGCCGCTTCATCCAGATGTATTCCGACGTGGTGCTGGGGCTGAACCATGACGCCTTTGAAGAGGCGTTGGAAATCGCGAAGGAAGATCGCGGCTATTTTCTGGATACCGAAATGGGTGCGGATGACTGGCAGGCGCTGGTCGGCGAATTCAAGGCACTTGTCGAAAAGGAATGGGGCAAGCCCTTCCCGCAGGATGTTCAGGAACAGCTTTGGGGCGCTGTTGGGGCGGTGTTCGGGTCTTGGGAGTCAGAACGTGCCAAGGTGTATCGGCGTTTGAATGCCATTCCGGGGGACTGGGGCACCGCCGTCAACGTGCAGGCGATGGTGTTTGGCAATATGGGCGACACATCGGCCACGGGCGTTGCCTTCACCCGCGACCCGGCAACGGGCGAGAACGAATATTATGGTGAGTTTCTGATCAACGCGCAGGGCGAAGACGTGGTCGCGGGCATCCGGACCCCGCAATATCTGACCAAGGCTGCGCGCGAACGGGCCAACGCCAAGCCGCTGTCGATGGAAGAGGCAATGCCCGAAGTCTATGGCCAGCTGGCCGATGTCTTCCGCATCCTGGAAACCCATTACCGGGATATGCAGGACATTGAGTTTACCGTGGAACGCGGCAAGCTGTGGATGCTCCAAACACGGTCCGGCAAGCGCACGGCGAAGGCCGCGCTCAAGATCGCGGTCGATATGGCCAGCGAAGGGCTGATTACCAAAGAAGAAGCGATCCTGCGCGTCGAGCCGACCGCGCTGGACCAGCTGCTTCACCCGACGCTGGACCCATCCGCCAAGCGGGATGTGCTGACCAAGGGGCTGCCGGCATCGCCGGGGGCCGCCTCTGGCAAGATCGTCTTTGATGCCGACACCGCCGAAAAGGCGGCCGCCGATGGCCAGAGCGTGATCCTTGTCCGGGTGGAAACCAGCCCGGAAGATATTCACGGCATGCACGCGGCCAAAGGCATTTTGACCGCCCGTGGCGGGATGACAAGCCACGCCGCGGTCGTTGCCCGCGGCATGGGCCGCCCCTGCGTTTCGGGCGCGGGCGGGATCGTGATCGATGGCAAGGCCAAGATGTTGCGTGCGGGCGATCGGGAATTGCGCGAAGGCGATATTCTGACGCTGGATGGCGGCACGGGCGAAGTGATGGCAGGCGCTGTTGCGACCGTGCAACCCGAACTGGCAGGCGATTTCGGCACGCTGATGGCCTGGGCCGATGATGTCCGCCGGATGAAAGTGCGCACCAATGCCGAAACCCCGCATGATGCCCAAATCGCGCGGGATTTTGGCGCGGAAGGCATTGGCTTGTGCCGGACTGAGCATATGTTCTTTGATGCGGCGCGGATTACCGCGGTGCGTCAGATGATTTTGGCCGACAGCGAAGAGGGGCGCCGTGCCGCGCTGGAAAAGCTGCTGCCCGAACAGCGCGAGGATTTTCGCCAGATATTCGAGGTGATGGCGGGCCTGCCCGTGACCATCCGTTTGCTTGATCCGCCGCTGCATGAATTCCTGCCGCATGAGGAAAGCGAATTTGCCGAAGTTGCCGCAGCGGCGGGTGTCGAAGTGGCGCAGCTGAAGCGCCGCGCGGCCGAATTGTTTGAGTTTAACCCGATGCTGGGCCATCGCGGCTGCCGTCTGGGGGTCACCTATCCGGAAATTTATGAAATGCAGGCGCGCGCCATTTTTGAGGCGGCCTGTGCACTGCACACCGCCCCCGTGCCCGAAATCATGATCCCGCTGGTTGCCACCAAGCGCGAGCTGGAATTGATGAAGGACGTGGTGGATCGCACGGCTGAGGCGGTCTTTGCCGAACAAGGCAAGCGGATCACCTATCTGGTCGGCACGATGATTGAACTGCCGCGCGCCGCGCTAAAGGCGGGGGAGATTGCAGAAGTCGGGGCGTTCTTCAGCTTTGGCACCAACGATCTGACGCAGACCACCTTGGGCGTGTCGCGCGATGACGCGGCCCGGTTCCTGACCACCTATGTCGACAAGGGCATTTATGCGCAGGACCCCTTTGTCAGCTTGGATGTGGAAGGCGTGGGCGAACTGATCGCGCTGGCGGCCGAACGCGGCCGCAAGACGCGGGCCGATATCAAGCTGGGCATTTGCGGCGAACATGGCGGCGACCCCAAGTCGATTGCGTTTTGTGAGACAGTGGGCCTCGATTACGTGTCGGCCTCGCCCTATCGCGTGCCAGTTGCGCGGCTGGCTGCGGCGCAGGCGGCCTTGAAGGTCGCTTAAAGAAGATCACGCTTTTCCTTGCGCTTGTGCCCAATGGCGTTAGCCTGAGGGCCAAGACAGGGGAGGGATGATGAAACGCTGGCATCGATATGCATTGGGGCTTTCGCTCGGCTTGGCGACAGGCGGGGCGCTGGCGTGGCACGCCACCGGGACCGGGTTTCGGCAAGGGTCGGTGCACAATGGCGTGTGGTCGACATCGCTGGGCTATGGCACCAAGAGCGGCGATGCCTTAACCCGCGCGGCCGTTGCCCGTCGTGGGCTTTTGGCCTTGCCCCAGACGGAAACCGTTTATTGGGCTGCCTCTACCGATAGCCAAGGTGCGCCGCTGGATGGCAGTTGCACCTATCGCCTTTCGGGCCGCGCGATTGATAGCCGGTGGTGGAGCGTCACGCTTTACGATGCCGAAGGCTATCTGATGGCAAACAAGGCCAATATCTGGTCTTTCAGCAGCGCATCCTTGGGCAAAGGGGATGGCCCGGACTGGCGCGTGACAATCAGCCCCGATGCGCCAGATGGCGGCCATTGGTTGCCCAGCGTGCGTGGCAAGTCGTTTGAATTGACGCTGCGGATGTATAATCCGGGTGCTGCTTTCAGGGCGAATATGGCCGGCGCGCCGCTGCCCGTTTTGGTGAAGGAGGCTTGCGCATGAAGACCTGGCTCGGCCCCGTTGCTGCCGCGTTGCTGGCCGGTGTTGCCGGTTGGTATGGCGTCTTGGCGCTTTCAACCTTTGGCCTGATGGAAGCGGCCATCCAGCGTGTGTCGCAAGATTACGGGATGAACACGATGCGCTATGGCACGCTGCCCACGCCCACCAACCAGCCCATCGTTCGCCCCAGCCCCGATCTGGCCTATTCGACCTGCCCCTATGATCTGGCCAAAGGTCCGGTGCTGGTGTCGGTGACGCCGGTGCCCGGTCGCTATACATCGCTCAGCGTCTTTGATGCGCGCACCGATGTGGCCTTTGTGCGCAACGACCTTCAAGCAGGCGGCAAGCCGTTTGACGTCGTGCTGGCCCGCGAAGGCCAGGCGGTGCCAGCGGGCAAAGAGGTGGTCCGCCTCGGCTATGATCGCGGCATTGCCCTGATCCGGCTGTTGCTCAATGCACCGGGCGAGATCGAGGCGCTCGATACAATCCGGCGCCAATCCACGTGTCGGAGCCTTGGCGGATAGGCCGCGCTCTTTAGATTTTCGACAAGGTATCCATGATGCTGCAAGTCGCCGGGCCAAGGATGACGATGAACAGCGACGGCATGATGAACGTCACGAGCGGGATCGTCATCAAGACCGGCAGCC
>JAHEGQ010000174.1 GCA_024645025.1 Sphingomonadaceae bacterium | reverse complement strand
TGTTCGATGGTTCGGGCAATCCGTTGCGGGCAGCCAACGGCCACTTGCTGGTTGACCGCAGTCAGCCGCGGCAATTAAGCTATGATCTGGATGATTTGATGTGGGATGTCGGCCTAACATGGCAGCCATCCCCGCGTGTCCGGATCGAAGTGCGGACGGGTCAGGCCTATGCCAGCCAGACCTATCAGGCGGCCTTGCACTGGCAGGCGGGGGCCTCGTCCTCTGTTCAGGCCGAACTTTATGACGCGGTTGAAACCTTTGGTCAGGAACTTGGCCGCGGCCTAGCGCAGGTGCCAACCCAATTCAGCGCCAACCGAAGCGCCTTTTCCGGCCCTGGGCAAGGCTGTGCCTTTGCCTTTGGCGCGAAGAGCCAATGCCTCAACCAGATCTTAGGCAGCCTTTCGGGATCATTGTACCGCAGTCGCGGGGCGTCTTTGCTGTGGACGCGACAGGCCGGGGCGGTCACCACGGGCTTGGCTATTGGGTATCGGGATCGTCATTATTTGTCGACGTTGGCCCGGTTATTTCAGCCCGATGATCGCAGCGGCTTTGTTCAGGCGCGGTTGGGCTATCAACTATCCCCCCGAACAGATCTTTCAAGCGACTTGACGGTCAGCGTCTTTGACGTCGACGGTCAGGGCCCCAATCGCAATTCAGCGGCCAGTTTCAACACCGCGCTAACCCATCGCTTCACCCGCGCCTTAACCAGCTATTTTGGGGTTGGGCTGGATGCCATTGATAACAGTGGCAACACGCGAATGTTTGGCAATGCGGCTGCCAGTCTGCGCTACAGCTTTTGAGCCGGCTTATGACGATTGATCAGCAGCATTTTGGGTTGACCAGCCGGCCCTTTCACCTGACGCCAGACCCGGATTTCTGGTTTGAAAGCGCAACCCATCGCCGGGCAATGGCGTATCTCAGCTATGGCCTCATTCTGGGTGAGGGCTTTATCGTCATCACGGGCGAGATTGGTGCCGGCAAGACGACCCTTTTGGGCGCTTTGTTGCGGACGCTGGATCCCATGCGGGTCGATGCTGTGGTTCTTGACGTTGGCGCCATAGCGGGCGGGCAATTGCTGTCCGCGATCGCGGTTGCCCTAGGGGCAAAGACGGGGGTGCCGTCGGACGCGCCAACGCTGAATGCGGCCATCAAAGCAGAAATTGAGGACCGAGCCCGAATGGGCCGCCGGATCCTTTTCATCATTGATGAAGCGCAGGCATTGTCTGGGGATGACTTGGAACGGCTGCGGCTCGTTTCCAATGCCAATCCGGGCCATGATCCGGTTATTCAGTTTCTATTGCTTGGCCAGCCCGAATTGGGCGATCATTTGGCGCGCCCAGCGCTGGAGCAGCTGCGGCAGCGGGTGATCGCCACACACCATCTGACAGGCATGGCCCCGGAAGAGGTGCGTGCGTATATTGAACACCGGATGCGCCATGTCGGGTGGCAGGGGCGCCCGGCCATTCCGGATGAAACCGCCCATCGCATCGCCCATCTGACTGGCGGTATTCCAAGGCAAATCAATCAACTGATGACGCGCGTGTTGCTGCTGGCGGCGCTTGCCGACGCCAGAGAAATTGACATTGATATGGTGGACGAGGTCGCCGCGGAACAGGCGGCAGAAGCGGCCGCCCCCTTGTCCCCGCCGCAGGCCGCAGCGCCCACTGATCCAAGTAATGAGACCGACCTTCTGGCCCAAATCTCGGTGCTTTCGGCCAAAGTTGCCGATTTGGAGGCGCGTCTGGTCGAACAGGAAACGGCCCTGCGGCACATTTTGGCGCTTCTGGGTGACTGGATCGATGGGGCAGAGGCGCAGGCCCAACGCTTCATGGCTAGATCATGAGGTAATTTATGAAAATCAATGCATTATCAATAGATGTTGAGGAATGGTTTCAGGTTAGTGCCTTTGACTCCATTTTGTCGCCGGCATCTTGGGCAGGCTTCTCCCCGCGTGTCGAAGCCAATGTCTTGGTGCTTCTTGACCTTTTGGCGGCGGCAAAGCTGCAGGCAACCTTTTTCATTCTGGGTTGGGTTGCCGAACGTCACCCGCAGCTTGTTCAACGTTTGGCGGCAGCCGGGCATGAAATTGCAAGCCACGGCACGATGCACCAGCGGGTCTGGCGCCTTGACCCCAAGGCCTTTGCCCAAGACCTCTCGCGCTCCAAGCGTGCATTGGAAGATGCAGCCGGTGTCGCGGTTACCGGCTATCGAGCCCCCAGTTTTTCGATCGACCCCCGAACGCCTTGGGCGTATCCGATTTTGGCAGAGCAGGGCTTTACCTATTCCTCCAGCGTCGCGCCATTTGGGCATGACCATTATGGCTGGCCCGGATCACCACCTTCTGCATGGCGGCCTTTGCCCGGCAGCGATTTTCTGGAATTGCCTGTGGCGTCCATTTCCCTTTTTGGGCGTCGCATAGGGGCCGGCGGCGGCGGCTTTTTCCGCCTCTATCCCTATGCCCTGTCGCGCTGGATGCTGCGGCGCGTCAATCAAATGGGTGCCTCAGCTGTTTTTTACATTCACCCCTGGGAAATCGACCTTGATCAACCCCGTCTTCCCGAAGCGCCGCTTGCAGCCCAGTGGCGACATCAGGTTGGTCGAGCGTCCATGCTTGGCAAATTGCACCGGCTGATGCGTGATTTTTCTTGGGCGCCGGTTGGGGCGCTCGCAGCGATGGAAAGGGAGCTGTGCCAATGAACGCCTATGTTGGACTGAACAGCACGCGCATTTGGGAGGCTGATCTTTCGGATCTGGAAACGTGCGCGCGGATCGATTCCTTTGTGATGGCGCGTCACGATTCTACCCCTTTTCATCGCCCCGCTTGGAGCCGGGCGATCGAACGGGGTACAGGCGCGCGCGCGCATTATCTGGTGGCAGAGCGTGACGGATACATTGTCGCAGTTTTGCCCTGTCATGAAATCCGATCCCGGCTTTTTGGTCATGCGCTTGTTTCGTCCGGCTTTGCCGTGGGCGGCGGTATTCTGGGGGATTGGCCTGGCTTGGCCGGACAAATGTTGTCGCTGGCCTTGCAAAAGGAGTGCTTGGTTGCCGAAACGCGGGGCGGCAGCTTGCCCCCCGGTGGCTGGCAGGCTGACGATCAGACCTATGTGGGTTTCGTGCGTGATTTGGCTGACGACGACCTGAGTGAACTGGCTCGGATGCCGCGGAAGCGGCGGGCTGAAATTCGCAAAGCGATGACCTTTGGCCTGACGCATAAGGCAGGTTCGGGGATCAATGCACGTGTGATGCATTATCGGGTGTTCAGCGAGATGGTGCGCAATTTGGGGACGCCTGTTTTTCCATCAGCATTATTTACAGAAGTTCTAAAAGCCTTCGGTCAAGATGCTGATATTTTGAGTGTTTTTCAAGGAGAGACTGTGCTGGCTTCGGTGCTGAC
>JAHEGQ010000169.1 GCA_024645025.1 Sphingomonadaceae bacterium | reverse complement strand
TCACGGCCGGGTCGATCTTGCCATAGCCGGCAAAGGTGCCAAAGCCGCAATCGGTGCTGGCGACAACGCGGTCTGCGCCAACGATCGCGGCAAAACGCTCGATGCGCTGGGCGATCAGTTCGGGATGTTCGACATAGTTGGAGCAGGTGTCGATCATCCCCGGCGCGAGGATCTTATTGTCGGGGATCTTCGCGTCCGCCCAGACCTTCCATTCATGTTCGTGACGCGGGTTCGCCGCTTCAAACAAAATCGTCGCGGGCCGCGCCTTCAGGATGATGTCGAGCACGCGGTCCAGCGGAATGTCATGATCATGCGGGCCTTCATAATTGCCCCAGCAAATGTGCATCCGCATCTGTTCTGGCGGGATGTTCGCGGTAGCCGCATTCAGGGCTTCGACATTGGCTTCGGCGATCTTCAGGAAGTCGGCTTCGCTGACGTCTTGATAGCCCGTATGCCGGGACATGGCGAGATCGGGGCAGTCGAGTTGTAGATAATAGCCGGTTGCTGCAATCGCTTCATATTCCGGGCGCATCGCCGTCACCAGATCCGCCAGATAGGCTTCATGGCTGGGATAATATTGGTTGGGCTGGAAGGCCGTGATCAGGCCGGGAGAGGCTGCATTCATGAAGCCGGAAACAGGCTTGCCGTTCAGCGCCTTTTGAAAGCGGCGAATATCTTCATGGCAGGGCTCAAGATTGACCAGCTTCACTTCCCCAATGCAGGCAGCGCGCACAAATTCCTGATCGCCCATGACGGCCGCCAGCTTTTTGCGAAATTCAGGGAGCGGCGCGAGGTCGAGCGCAGGCTTTCGCGGCACGTCGCCGCCAAAGCCCGACAAGCGCTCGGTAATATAGGTGGAATAGCCGACCTTGCCCAATTCGCCATCGCTAACGACAGAAACGCCGGCCGCCATTTGCTTGGCTACCGCATCGTCAACCGCGGCCTGCACCTTGGCGTCAAATTCCGCCACATCATAAGGCTCGCCATGATCTCGGGCGAGAAGCAGCGGGACAAGCTCGTCGCCGCGCGGCAGGCTGCCAACATGGGTGGTTTCAATAAATGTGCTCATCGCTTGTCCTGCCTCTTCAATTTCGCTCTGGTGCTTATTCATTAATTCATATATGCGAACATTTCGTCAATATGAAATCAAGAAAGGTCTGCCATGAGCACCCAATCCCTTGAAGCGCTTTTGTCCGGTGTTGGCAATATCGCAGAGTTTCTGCGCAACCAGCAGAGTGGCCCGAATGTCTATCCGGGCGTGCCCGCCGAATATAGCAATTGGCGCGACGAACAATGGGCTTGGCAGAACACCTGCGTGCTGTTCAACCAGTCCTATCATATGGCGGAATTGCTGGTGGAAGGCCCCGGCGCGTTCGCGCTGCTCAACCGATTGGGCATCAACAGCTTCAAGGGCTTTGTGCCGGGCAAGGCCAAGCAGTTCGTGCCCTGCACGCCCGATGGCTATGTGATTGGCGACGTCATTCTATTCTATCTTGAGGAAAACAGCTTCAACCTTGTCGGCCGCGCGCCGACGCTGAACTGGGTCATGTACAATGCCGAAGTCGGCAAGGATGATGTGAAGCTGACCTATGACGAACGCTCGGCGGCGCGCCCTGATCCGTTTGGTCGGGTCAATTATCGCTATCAGATTCAGGGGCCGAACGCCGCCAAGGTGATTGAAAGCGCGACGGGGGAAGCCGCGCCGGACCTGAAGTTTTTCAATATGTGCTGGATGACCATTGGCGGCAAAAAGGTCCGCGCGCTGCGTCACGGCATGGCCGGCCAGCCGGGCTTTGAACTCTTTGGCCCGACAGCGGATGCCGAAGCTGTGCACGCTGCACTGGTAGCAGCTGGCAAGCCGCATGGGATGCGGCTGGTCGGCGGCCGGGCCTATTCTTCGAATACGCTGGAATCGGGCTGGATCCCGTCGCCGCTGCCCGCCATTTACACGGGTGAGGCGCTGAAGCCCTATCGCGAATGGCTGACGGTCAACCATTATGAAGCCAAGGCATCGATTGGCGGCAGCCATGTCTCTGACAATGTAGAAGATTATTATCTGACGCCTTGGGATTTAGGTTATGGGCCGTTCGTCAAGTTCGACCATGATTTCATCGGCGCCGATGCGCTGAAGAAGATGGATGCCGCACCCAAGCGCCAAAAGGTGACACTCGCGCTGGATAATGACTCGGTGCTGGAAGCCATGGGCTCGATGTTCGGCAAGGGCGGGCGCGCGAAGTTCTTCGAATTTCCGTCCGCAGTCTATTCGATGCACCCCTTTGATCGCGTCGTTGTGGGCGGCAAGACCGTCGGCCTGTCGACCTGGATCGGCTATAGTTCCAACGAAGGCCGAATGTTGACGCTGGCGATGCTGGATGCGGAACACGCCACGCCCGGCACCGAAGTGTCGCTGCTTTGGGGGGAGCCCAATGGCGGCTCCACCAAGCCGACCGTGGAAAAGCATGTGCAGGTGGAAATTACCGGTGTCGTTAGCCCGGTGCCCTATTCGGAAGTGGCGCGCACCGGCTATGCCGATGGCTGGCGCACCCGTCAGGCCTGACCCAATAGGGCAGAGGCCTGAACCAAAAGTTCGGTCGCGCGCGCTTCGATTTCCGGGTCGAAGCGCGCCGCCGGAATGGCAACGCTAAAGGCCCCCAATGGCGTGCCATCGCGCCACGCGACTTTGCCCAGCGCGCAAATGCCGCGGCTGAATTCTTCTTCGGATCGGGCGATGCCTGTGTTGCGGACAAGGTCCAGCTCTCGGCGCAAGGCCTGCGCATCGACCAGCGTTTTGTCAGTAAAGCGCGCGCGTTCGGTTGTGGCGAAATAGTGATCAAGTCGCGCGGGATCGAACGTCGCCAACAGCGCCTTGCCAGCGGCAAAAGCGTGCATCGGCGCGCGCCGTCCTTCCTCGACCGCATAGCGCAATGCCTGGCCGCTGACTGCGCTGGCAATCGCTTCTATCTCGCCGTCGCGCACCACGAAGAAAGATGCTGTCTCGTCGATCCGGTCGCGGATGAGCGTCACCAGCGGGCGCACCTTTTCCCGCAAATTTGTCGCCAGCGCGGGCGGGGCCAGCCGGGCGAGCGCCGGGCCCGCGCCATAATTCCGGCCATCGCGCACCAGATAGTCCAGGCTGACCAGCGTGTTGAGCAGGTAGGACAGGCTGCTCGCCGGAATTGATTTGATTGTGCCAATCTCTTGCGCGCTCAAAGGGCGGCCCAACGCCACAATGGTCTCCAGAATTTCCAGCGCCCGGACGGCGGACTTAACGGAGTCACCTTGTTTGCTTGATGGCATCCCCAGCCTCTATTTCACATATATGAAAATCTCAAGCCATTGCTCCAAGGGCGGGGGCTTGTTAGGCGGGGCTGGAGGAGACCAAGCGATGGATGACCTAAACCGC
>JAHEGQ010000154.1:3047-3433 GCA_024645025.1 Sphingomonadaceae bacterium | reverse complement strand
GGCGATCCCGATGCTGGGCGCTGCGACGGCGGTCGCGGCCAAGGCCCTGTTCTGATCAGCCCCGCTTCGGCTGGCCGCTTTTGCGCGGTTGCTGAAACCGGCTCCACCAATGCCGATCTGCGCGCGCTGGCCCTGTCGGGCGCGTCAGACGGCCTTTGGCTGCGCGCCGACCGGCAAAGTGCGGGTAAGGGCCGTATGGGGCGCGACTGGCAGTCCCCCCTTGGCAATTTTTATGGCAGCACACTGGTGCGGTTGAACGCGGGCGACCCGCCAGCCGCCACGCTGGCGCTGGTTGCGGCCGTTGCGGTGCATCAGGCCCTGACCAGCTATGCGCCTTATCTTCAGCTCTGGATCAAATGGCCCAATGATATTTTGTGCCAAGGGGC
>JAHEGQ010000154.1:1570-3037 GCA_024645025.1 Sphingomonadaceae bacterium | reverse complement strand
GCATCTTGCTGGAACGCGAGGGCGATGCCGTCATCATTGGCATCGGTGTCAACCTTGCCTTTCATCCCGAAGGGCTGGACCGCCCCGTAACCAGTCTGTTGGCCCAAGGCGTTGCAGCGCCGACGGCGGCTGATTTCCAACTGCGGCTGGCAGTCGCGCTGGATGCCGCGATCGCGCTTTGGCGCCAGCAGGGGCTTGCTCCATTGCGCCAAGACTGGCTGTCCCGCGCGCACCCCATCGGCACGCCCTTATCGGTGTCTGGCGGGGACGGGACGGCCCTGACCGGCAGCTTTGATGGGTTGGCGGAAGATGGCGCGCTTAACCTGCGCTTGGCGGATGGCGATGTTCGTGCCATTCACGCGGGCGACATATTCCTGATCTGACCAAGGATAGGCCGATGCTGCTCGCGATTGATGCCGGCAATACCAATATCAAGTTCGCGCTGTTTGACGGGCTGGAGATCAAGGCCCGGTGGCGGATCGCCACCGATGCCCGGCGCACGGGGGACGAATATGCCGTCTGGCTGTTGCAGCTTTTAAAGTTGGAAGGCTTTACCAAGGACGATGTGACGGATGTCATCATCTCCACCGTCGTGCCGCGCGCGCTCCACAATCTGCAGGTGCTGTCCGCCAAATATTTTGGGATCGACGCGCTGGTCGCCGGGCGCGCGCCGGTTGGATGGGGGCTGGCGCTGGATGTGGATGAGCCGCAAAATGTTGGTGCCGACCGGGCGTGCAATGCAACAGCGGCCCATGCCGGACATAAGGGCGATCTGATCGTCATCAGCTTTGGCACCGCGACCACGGTGGATCATATCAGCGCGACCGGGGCCTATAAGGGCGGCATTATCGCACCGGGGATCAATTTGTCGCTCGATGCGCTGGTATCCGCTGCTGCGAAGCTGCCGCGCATCGCGATTGAGGCGCCCGACAGCGACACGGTGATCGGCAAGACAACGCAGAGCCAGATGCTGATCGGCATTTACTGGGGCTATGTCGCGATGATCGAAGGGCTGATCGCGCGGATGAAGGCAGAAATAGGCAAACCAGTCAAAGTGGTTGCCACAGGCGGCCTTGCTGTACTTTTTCAGCAGCACACGCATCTTTTTGATGCCGTGGATGGCGATTTGACGCTGAGGGGCCTTGCCATTCTCTACGCGGGCCGCGAAGGCGGAGCATGACACACCCAAAAAATGAACTTTTGTTCCTCGCGCTTGGCGGGTCGGACGAGATTGGCATGAACGTCAACCTCTATGGCTGTCAGGGCAAATGGCTGATGGTTGACCTCGGCATCACATTTTCCGGCAATGAATATCCCGGGGTAGAGATTGTTCTGCCTGATCTGGAATTTATCGAAGACCGCAAAAAGGACCTGCTCGGCATCGTGCTGACGCATGGCCATGAAGACCATATCGGCGCGGTTCCCTATCTTGCGGCCGATTTGGGCGTTCCCCTTTATGCGACCCCT
>JAHEGQ010000154.1:0-1560 GCA_024645025.1 Sphingomonadaceae bacterium | reverse complement strand
AAGCTGGAAGAGGAAGGGTTGGCCGACGAAGTCGAATTGCGCATCCTGCCATTGGACGGCACCGTGCAAATTGGCCCGTTTGGATGCGAGTTGGTGCCACTGGCCCATTCGATCCCGGAAATGAGCGCGGTTTTGATCGATACGCCTTATGGCCGCATCTTCCATACGGGGGACTGGAAGCTGGATGATACGCCGGTCATCGGCGTGCCCAGCACGGCGGACCGCCTCACCGCGATTGGCGACGCGGGCGTGCTGGCGCTGGTGTGCGATTCCACCAATGTCTTCAATGCCAATGCCAGCGGATCAGAAGGCAGCGTTTACCCCGATTTGCTGGATCAGGTGCGCAAGGCCAAGGGGCGTGTAGTTGTCACCAGCTTTGCCTCCAATGTCGCGCGGCTGCAAACGCTTGCCAATGTGGCCCGGGAAACCGGGCGCAAGCTGTGCATGGCAGGACGCTCGCTGCACCGCATCATGACGGTGGCGCAGGCCAATGGCTATCTGAAGAACCTGCCCGATATGGTGGATATGGAATCGGTTGAGGGCCTGCGCCGCCATGAGGTGCTGGTTGTGGCGACAGGTGGGCAGGGCGAACCCCGCGCCGCTTTGGGGCGCATTGCCGATGGCTCGCACCCGATCAAGCTGGAAGAAGGCGATACCGTTATCTTTTCCTCTCGCCAGATCCCCGGCAATGAGGTCGCCATCGGCAAGGTCATGAACCAATTGGCGCGCCGCAATATCCGGATGGTGACGGAAAAACAGGCCCATGTGCACGTTTCCGGTCACCCGGCGCGTCCCGAACTGGCAGCGCTTTACGGGTGGCTGCGGCCCCAAGTCCTGATGCCCGTCCATGGCGAACGGCGGCACATGGCCGAACAGGCCCGCTTTGGCCTGTCAGAAGGCGTGAAGCAGGCGATTGTCCAATCCAATGGCGATGTGGTGCGCTTGGCCCCCAAGGGGCCGGAAATTATTGGCCATGAACGCACCGGTCGCTTGATCCTGGATGGCGACGTGATCCTGCCCGCAGATGGGACGACGATGGGCGAGCGCCGCAAGGTTGCGATGCACGGCGTCATGTCGGTCGCCGTGGCCTTGGATGGCAAGGGGCGCGTCCTTGGCGCACCGTCGTGCCGCCTGCTGGGTGTGCCGGTGGAGGAAGACCGGGCCGCGTTTCTGGAAGAGGCATGCGCCGCCGCCAAAAAGGCAGCACAGTCGGGTGAACGCAACGAAGATCGCTTGCGCGAATCTATCCGGCTGGGCGTCCGCCGTGTCGCAACCGATTGGACCGGTAAAAAACCAATTGTTGAAGTGCATCTCATTAGGGAAAATGCCGCATGAAATGGACGTCCGCTCTGGCCATCTACGCCCTGTTTTGGGTGATGTCGGCCTTTCTTGTTATGCCCTTTTTTGTCCGGACAAGCGAAGAGGTGGGCGAGGCGTTGGTCCCCGGGCAAGCCGAAAGCGCCCCCCACCAATTTCAGCCAGGCCGGATCGCGCTTCTCACAACGTTGATCTCTGCCGCGCTCTTTGGCCTCTATTATGCCAATTATGTCAACGAATGGC
>JAHEGQ010000146.1 GCA_024645025.1 Sphingomonadaceae bacterium | reverse complement strand
CATTGAAGTGATCAGTGATCTGCCCGGCGTGGGCGAGAATTACCAAGACCATCTGGAATCCACCGTTCAGGGCGAAACCCGCCATCCGATCAGCTTTTACCGCGAAGATAAGGGACTGAAAGCCGCCCTGCACATGGCGCATTATCTGGCAACGCGGCGGGGGATCTTAACCTCGAATGTGGTGGAGGCAGGTGGATTTGCCGATCTGGGCGGAATGGGCCAGCCCGATGTGCAGTTTCACGTCCTGCCCTTCATGGTCGGCTGGGCTGATCGCCCGCCGATCGAGGCGCACGGCATTGCGATTGGCCCCTGTTTCCTGCGCCCGAAATCGCGCGGCACGGTGCGGCTGCGTTCGGCCAGCCCGAAAGACCGCGCGCTGTTTGATGCCGGGGCCTTCCGCGACAGCGACGATCTGGAGGTGCTGACGCGTGGTGTGCTGAAAGGCATCGAAATCCTTGAGGCACCTGCGCTGGCAAAACTTGTCAAGCGCCGTCATCTGCCCGAACCGGGGTTGGAGCGCGACCCTGAAGGTCTGCGCGCCTTTGTGCGGCAATCGGCAAAGACCGTGTTCCACCCAGTCGGCACCGCCAAGATGGGGCCGGATACCGACCGCATGGCGGTGGTGGACAGCGAGTTGCGGGTGCGTGGCGTCACCGGCCTGCGGGTGGGGGACAATTCGATCATGCCGACACTTGTGTCGGGCAACACCAATGCGCCCGCCATGATGATTGGCGAACGCTGCGCCCGTTTCATCACGGGAAAAACCAAGAAAGCTGCGGCGGCATAAACGCTGCATTAAGGGAGGAAACCTTATGAAAATCAAAACCCTGCTGATGGCAGGCGGGTTGGCTTTGTCAACCTCTGCTGCCCTTGCCGCCCCCACTTGCGGCGGCAATACCGGAGCCGCCGCCACCGGCACCCCGATCAAGGTTGGCGGCATCTTTGGCAACGCCGCACCGGGCGACTTTTCGGCATCCACCACGGCGGCGCGCGCCTATTTCGATTGCGTCAATGCCAATGGCGGCGTCGCGGGCCGCCCGATTGAATATCTGACCGAGAACGATCAGTGGAACCCCGAAACCGCCGCCCAAGCCGCCTCCAAGCTGCTGAAAGACGAGAAGGTTGTGGCAATGGTTGGCAACGGGTCCTTCGTGGAGATGGCCGTCAATGCGCCGCTCTACAAGGAAGAAAACGTGATGACCATGGCCTCGGCCTGCGCGGTTTCGGAATGCTTTGAATCCTCGAACATCGTGTCCACCAACGAAGGCCCGCTGCCGTCAACCGTGGGGGCAGCACAGTATATGGTGGAAGAAAAGGGTGCCAAGAATGTATCCTGTATCGGACTTGCCATTCCCGACGTTGGCCCGTGGTCTTGCGGCGCATCTGAGGAATACATGAAATCCAAAGGTTTGACCGGATCGTCAGTTCTGCTGAATCCGGCAAGCCCGGATGTGAACTCGGCACTGCTGGAATCCATCGGTTCGGGCGCAGATACGATCCTTGTAAACTTGCCCGCTGGTTTGGCGATTGCCTTCCTGAAAGCTGCTGAAGAGCAGGGGCTTGGCGATACTTACAAATGGGCCTCGTCAACCCCGCTTTATGACCGCACCGTGCCCGAGGCTTTGGGTGCCTATTGGGACGGCAAGATGTTCATCAACGCCGAACTGACGCCTTGGGACAAGGGTGGGCCAGATGCGACCAACTGGCTGGCGGTAATGGATGCCTACGCCCCGAAGGACGCCGCGCGCGATACCTTCAGCCAATCTGGCTATGTCTCTGCCCGGTTCTTTGTTGATGCGATCAGCGGCATGGATCCGGCCAAGCTGGACGATCGCGCAGCGGTGACGGATGCCATCAAGGCGATCAACGGCGCAAAATCTGACCTGCTCTGCGGCCCTTATTATGTGGGCGAGGCCGATCGACACATGCCGAACCATGCGGGCACCATGGTTGTGGTCAAGGGCGGTGGTTTCGAAACCGTGCGTGACTGCTACGAATACGACAGCCCCTATTTCGCGCCGATCCTAGAGCAGGAAAAGGCGCTCGGCCTGCGCTAAATCCAACTTCCCGCCCAAAGATTACTTTGGGCGGGGTAACCTTTTCGGAAAGCTTCCATGCGCGAAATCTTGAAAAGTCTGCTGCTTTGGGTGGCTCTTGTCGGCGTTTTGGCGCTGGCGCTGGGTCATGGCAAACCCCCAAATGTCTTGGGGCTTTTCATCGTCTCGGGCCTTGCAGTCGGTTCGCTTTACGCGCTTGGCGGCATCGGTCTGGTGGTGCTTTACCGCGCTACGGGTGTGTTGAATTTGGCCGCCGGGGCAATTGGCGCGGTGGCGGTCATGGTGGCGTGGCAGTTGGTGCAATGGGGAATTTTTGCGCCTTTGGCCTGGGTGATGGGGTTAGCACTTGGCCCAATGCTTGCCACCGCCTACGGTCGTACCTTGGCCTCGCGCATGGCGTGGCGCGAGCCTGTGGTCAAGGCTGTTGCCTCGCTTGGCTTCGCCTTTGTGCTATTGGGTCTTGTTTCGTTCCTATGGTCCGACGATCCGCGCAAATTCGAATTGCCGACAGACAAGGCCGCCGTGATGCTTCTGGGCTTGCGTGTTACCGTGACAAGGCTGGTGGTGGTTGGTGCGACAATCGCCTTGGTGATTGGCATCTCTGCTGCGCTGGACAGCACCCGCATTGGGTTGCAAATGCGCGCGCTGGCCAATAACCGCCGCCTGTCGTCATTGATCGGAATTCCGATCACACGGGTTGAAACGCTGGCTTGGGCGCTGTCTGGCCTGATCTTTGGATTCACCGGATTGATGTTTGGCGATCTGGTGCGGCTTGACCCTTCGGTGATCACCTTCCTTGTCATTCCTTGCGTTGCCGCAGCCATCGCCGGGCGGTTGCAAAGCCTGCCCGATGTCTTGATGGGCGGCCTTGCAATGGGCGTGATTGAAAGCCTGCTAACCCTATCTGACACCTTCAAAGACGTGCGCCCCATCGCGCCCTATGTCATCGCAGCACTGGTGCTTTTGCTGATGAACCGTGGCCGCCACCTTACCTTTTCGGGAGAAGATTGATGCGAATCTCTCGCTCTGGCCTTGCGGGCCTCACCCTTGCCGTCATAGCCGTTCTTGTATTGCCTATGGCGGCTGGCGGGCAGTGGCTAAAGATTTTCACCTCGACCACCGCCTTTGCGCTTGCCGCCATGGGGGCAGGCTTTATGTACGCACGCCTTGGCATGGTGTCGCTGGCGCAGGTGGGCCTGATGGGCCTTGGTGGTTGGATAACCCTACGACTGAACCATGCATACGGATTTCCGTTCGAGGTCAATCTGCTGATAGGGGCGGTCATCACTTCGGTGCTGGGTATGGTACTTGCGCTGCCAGCGCTGCGGATGCGCGGGCTTTACCTTGCGCTGATCACGCTGATGGTGGCGGGCGGGCTGGAGGTGATTTTCAC
>JAHEGQ010000140.1 GCA_024645025.1 Sphingomonadaceae bacterium | reverse complement strand
GCCGCAGGCGTGGGCGCTTATGGCGCGGCGATGTTCCACCTGTTTACGCACGCCTTCTTCAAGGCGCTGTTGTTCTTGGGCGCAGGTTCGGTGATCCATGCCATGCACCATGAACAGGACATGCGCTATTATGGCGGCCTTCGGAAACACATCCCGCTGACCTTCTGGGCGATGATGGCGGGCACCCTCGCCATTACCGGCGTGGGCGTCGCGGGCATCTTTGGCTTTGCAGGTTTTTATTCAAAGGATGCGATCATCGAGGCAGCCTTTGCCTCGGGCACAGCATCAGGTGGCTTCGCCTTTGGCGTGGCGGTTTTTGCCGCGTTGCTGACGAGCTTCTACAGCTGGCGCCTGATCTTCCTGACCTTCTTTGGCAAGCCCCGTTGGGCGCAGTCAGAGCATATCCAGCACGCCGCACACGATCATGGGCATGATCACGGGCATGGCCATGGTCATGACGATCATCACCATGACGCCGACGATGGCACGCTGGGCTATCACCCACACGAAAGCCCCTTGCCCATGCTGGTGCCGCTGATCGTCCTCACCTTGGGCGCGATCTTTGCGGGCTATGTCTGGCATGATTATTTCATCGGGGCAGAAACCGGCGGAGAGTTCTGGAAGGGCAGCCTCGCCTTTGACGCGCATCTGATGCACGCCATGCACGGGGTGCCGCAATGGGTGAAGCTGTCTGCGACGGTCGTCATGATCCTCGGCCTTGTCATCGCTTGGTGGGCCTATGTGAAGAACACCAGCATTCCGGCGCGCTTCACGGCGACCTTTAGCGGGATCTACAAGTTCCTTCTCAATAAATGGTATTGGGATGAGCTGTATGACCTTTTGTTCGTCAAACCCGCTTTCTGGTTTGGCCGCCTGTTCTGGAAAAAGGGCGACGAAGGCACCATTGACCGCTTTGGCCCTCATGGCGCTGCTGAAGTTGTTCTGCAAAGCAGCCGCCTCGCTGTTCGGTTCCAAACCGGCTATCTCTATTCCTATGCCTTCGTGATGCTCTTGGGCCTCGTGGGCTTTGCAACTTGGGCGATGACGCGATGAGCTTCCCCCTTCTTTCGACCATGATCCTGCTGCCGATTGCGGCGGCTATCCTAACCTTGTTCCTCAGCGCCAATGCCGCGCGCTGGACCGCGTTGGCGACAACGCTGTTGCTATTCGGCATGGGCATTCGCCTGTGGGATGGGTTTGATATTGGCGGCCCGCAATGGCAGTTTGTTGAAAACGCGCCGATCTTTGGTCGCTTTGCATGGGCGCTGGGAATTGATGGAATCGCGCTGATGCTGATCGTGCTGTCGGTCTTCTTGATGCCGATCTGTATTCTTGCCAGTTGGGAAGCAATCCAGAAGCGCGTGCCCGAATATATGGCGGCGTTCCTGTTGATGGAGGCGCTGATGATTGGCGTCTTCGCCGCGCAGGATATGTTCCTGTTCTACATCATGTTCGAAGCGGGCCTGATCCCCATGTATCTCATCATCGGGATTTGGGGCGGCGCAGACCGGATCAAGGCCAGCTACAAGTTTTTCCTCTACACGCTGTTCGGGTCTTTGCTGATGCTGGTGGCGATGCTGTGGATGGCCCAACAAGCCGGCACCACCGATATCCCGACCCTGATGCAATATCAGTTCCCGGTTGAAGCGCAGACATGGCTGTTCTTGGCCTTCTTTGCGTCCTTCGCCGTGAAGATGCCGATGTGGCCCGTCCATACCTGGTTGCCGGATGCGCACGTTCAGGCACCGACCGCGGGCTCTGTCATTCTGGCGGGCGTGTTGCTGAAAATGGGCGGCTATGGCTTTATCCGCTTCTCGCTTCCCATGTTCCCGGATGCGTCGGCGTCGATGGTGTGGCTGGTCTTTGGCATGTCGATGGTCGCGGTGGTGTACACCTCGCTCGTCGCGCTGGTGCAGCAGGACATGAAGAAGCTGATCGCCTATTCGTCGGTTGCGCACATGGCGTTTGTGACGATTGGTCTGTTCGCCTTCAACCGTCAGGGCATTGAAGGCGCGTTGATCGTCATGCTGGCGCACGGCCTTGTCTCGGGTGCGCTCTTCTTGTGCGTGGGCGTGATCTATGATCGCCTCCACACGCGTGAAATCGCGCGCTATGGCGGGTTGGCCAACAATATGCCTTATTACGCGCTGTTCTTCCTGTTTTTCACCATGGCGAGCATCGGTCTGCCGGGTCTTGCCAATTTTGTTGGCGAGTTCCTGTCGCTGGTGGGGGCGTATGAAGCGAACAGCTGGGTTGCTGCCGTGGCGACAACCGGCGTGATCCTGGGGGCTGCCTATATGCTCTACCTCTACCGCCGGGTCGCTTTTGGCACGGCCGCGGGTGAAGATACGGCGTCGATGAAGGACATCAGCGTGCGCGAATGGCTGACGCTGGCCCCGATAGCAGCCGCGACCTTGTGGATGGGCGTCTATCCCGAAAGCTTCATGGCGCCGATGCGCAATGACGTGACGGCACTGCTCGCCCGCTTGGAGCCGGTGGCCCCCAAAGGGGATGCCGCGCTGAAGCTGGGGGCGCAAAAGCCCGCCGCAACCCATGAAGAAGCCGCGCACGGGGAGGCGCACTAATGTCTATGGTCGACTCTCTGATGCTGACGCTGCCGGAACTGATCCTGTCGGCTTCGGCGATCTTGCTGATGCTTGTCGCCGCTTTTGCGGGTGATGCAGCAACGCGCTTGGTCAATGGGCTGGCGGTTGCGGCGCTTGTCGCTGCAGCGGCTGTGCTGGGCCGCGAGGGCGTGGCCTTTGACGGGCTTTATACGGCGGATGCGTTTTCCGATTTTGCCAAGCCGCTGATCTATCTGGCAGCAGGTGTATCGATCCTGTTGTCCACCCGCTTCTTTGCAGCGGAAGATCGGCTGCGCGCTGAATATCCGGTGCTGATCCTGCTGGCGACCGTTGGCATGGGGATGATGGTGTCGGCCTCTAATTTGCTGACGCTGTATGTCGGCCTCGAAATGCAAAGTCTGGCGGCCTATGTACTGGCCAGCTTCATGCGCAAAGACGCGCGATCGGCGGAAGCGGGACTGAAGTATTTCGTGCTGGGGGCGCTGGCCTCGGGCATTTTGCTCTATGGCATTTCGCTGCTGTATGGCTTTGCCGCGACAACCGATTATCACGGCATTGCCAAGGCGCTGGCCAATGGTGTGAACGCGGGTGAGCTATTTGGTATCGTCTTCGTCCTCGCGGGCCTGTCCTTCAAGATTGCCGCTGTCCCCTTCCATATGTGGACGCCCGATGTTTATGAAGGCGCCCCCACCCCGGTGACGGCCTATTTTGGCAGCGCCCCCAAGGTGGCCGCCGTCGCCTTGCTGATCCGCGTCACGGTGGAAGCGATGGGCAGCGCGGTGTCCAACTGGCAACAGATCCTGATCTTCACGTCGCTGGCCTCGATCATTCTGGGCGCGGTTGGTGCCATCGGGCAAACCAATATCAAGCGGCTGCTC
>JAHEGQ010000136.1 GCA_024645025.1 Sphingomonadaceae bacterium | reverse complement strand
AGATTGCGGCCATCGCCTCCGCAATCGGTGCGTCTTATGCGGGGCAATTGGGGGTCACCTCGTCGTCCGGCCCCGGGATCGCTCTGAAAACCGAAGCCATTGGCCTTGCAATCATGACGGAATTGCCGCTGGTCATCGTCAACTCGCAGCGCGGTGGCCCATCGACGGGCCTGCCGACCAAGACTGAACAATCCGATCTGTATCAGGCCGTTTATGGTCGCAATGGTGATGCGCCGATGCCGGTCATCGCGGCACGCTCGCCTTCAGACGTATTTGATTGCGCGATTGAGGCGGTGCGCATCGCCACCCAATTCATGACGCCCGTGATGCTGTTGACCGATGGCTATATTGCGAACGCGGCAGAGCCTTGGAAAGTGCCGGATATGGCGACGTATAAGCCATTCCCAGTCAGCTATCTCGACAAGGTGCCTGAAGGCGGGTTCAAGCCTTATGGCCGCGACAATAAATTGGCGCGTCCTTGGGTGAAGCCGGGCACGCCCGGGCTGCTGCACCGCATTGGGGGGATCGAAAAGCAGGTCGATACGGGCCATATCAACTATGCCCCCGCCAACCACCAGGCGATGACCGATCTGCGCAAGGCCAAGGTGGATGGCATTGCTGACCATATTCCCGATCAGGATGTCTGCTTGGGCAATGCCAGCGGCAAGCTGGCGGTTGTTGGTTGGGGATCGACCTTTGGGCCGGTGCATCAGGCGGTGCGCCGCGCGCGCGCCAAAGGTCTGGATGTCAGCCATATCCATCTGCGCCACATCTGGCCGATGCCAAAGAATTTGGGCGATCTTCTCAAGAGCTTTGATCGCGTGATCGTGCCTGAAATGAACACCGGCCAGCTTAAAACCGTGCTGCGCGATCAATATCTGGTCGATGCCCGCCCGGTGAACAAAGTGTCTGGCCAGCCCTTCCGTATCGCTGAAATTGAAGCTGCTATCGAGGAGTCGCTCGCATGACCGACATGACCCCCATCAAGACAAGCCCCAAGGATTGGGAAACCGATCAGGAAGTGCGGTGGTGCCCCGGCTGCGGCGATTACGCCATCCTGAAGGCCGTGCAGCGCACCTTGCCGGAAATCGGCTCGACGCCGGAAAATACGGTGTTCGTTTCGGGCATCGGCTGCTCATCGCGTTTTCCTTATTACATGGAAACCTATGGCTTCCATACGATCCACGGCCGCGCGCCGGCGGTTGCAACGGGGGTAAAGCTGGCCAATCCGGACCTTGATGTCTGGATCATCACGGGGGATGGCGACGCGCTATCCATCGGGGGCAACCACACGATGCATTTGCTGCGCCGGAACCTCGATTGTCAGGTATTGTTGTTCAACAATGAAATTTATGGCCTGACCAAGGGCCAATATTCGCCGACCAGCCGGGAAGGGACACGATCGCCCTCAACGCCCTTTGGCTCTGTCGACCATCCGGCCAAGCCCTGTGCCTTCGCGCTAGGGGCAGGGGCGCGCTTTGTCGCTCGTGCCTATGATGTGTCGAAGCAATTGGTGGACGTGCTGAAGTCAGCCCATGCCCATAAGGGCGCGTCCTTTGTGGAAATTTTCCAGAATTGCATCGTGTACAATGCGGATGTCTTTGCCGGGTTCACCGAAAAGGCCAACCAGCAGCACCAGCTGTGGCTGGAAAATGGCAAGCCGATGCTGTTCGCCGGCGGCACCAAGGGCATCGCGCTGGATGCGGCCGCCTTGGCGCTGAAGGTCGTGGATGTGGTGGATGGTGATTGGCAGGCAGCGGGCGTTATCGTGCATGATGTCACCAACCGCGCGGTCGCCCATATGCTCGTTGAAATGCCCTTTGGGCCGTTCCCGATGGCGTTGGGCGTTTTGTATGACGACCCTATGCCCACTTTTGATGCTGCGGTGATCGATCAGAACACCAAGGCCGCCTCGGGCAAAACGCCAAACCTTCAAGCGCTGATTTCCAAGGGGCAGACCTGGACGGTCGACTAAGCCGGATTGGCTGGACCTAGGGGGGTATTGCGGGGCCGCGTCGCGCCTGCAATTCCCCTTAGCATGACCCTCTCTATCCTTTGGCTTCGGCAAGACCTGCGCCTTTTTGATCAGCCCGCGCTGGCCGCCGCAGCGGCGCAGGGCGCTGTGTGCGCCGTTTATATCTTGGATGCGGAAATGCCGGGGCAACGGCCCATGGGGGGCGCCGCAAGGTGGTGGCTGCACCATTCGCTAACAGCCCTTCAAGGCGCGTTTCTGGAGCGCGGTGTTCCCTTGGTGCTGCGGCGAGGGCGATCCGCCGACATTCTGAAATCACTCTGCCAAGAAACCGGGGCGCGGCGCATTCATGCGGTGGCGCATTTTGAGCCGGGTTGGAAACAGGCCGAGGCCGAGGTCGCAGCGTTTGCCGATTTGACGCTGCATTCGGGCAATCAATTGGCACCGCCGGCCACCATCCTCAATGGATCGGGTGGGCGCTATCGGGTGTTCACCCCGTGGTGGAAGGCGCTGCTCACGCGAATGCCACCCGCCCGTCCGATCCCTGTGCCGGACCGGATTGAAGCGGTGTCGGGCATCGCATCGGATGATCTGGATGCGTGGGATTTGTTGCCGACCAAGCCCAATTGGGCAACCGGCTTTGATGTGTGGACCCCGGGAGAGGCCGGGGCAGGGGCCGCCCTTCGCGCCTTTCTGCCAATTCTTCGCGGATATGACGCCCAACGAAATCTGCCCTCGATCACCGGAACCTCGCGGTTGTCGCCGCACCTGCATTTTGGAGAGATTAGCCCGGCAACGATCTGGCATGTGGCGGCAAAAGAAGCGGGGGCGGCCGCCGAACCCTTTTTGCGTGAAGTTGGCTGGCGCGATTATGCGACCAATTTAATGGATATCTTCCCCGATTATCCGTTGGCGAATGGCCGGGAGAATTTTGATCGTCTCCCTTGGCGCAGCGGCCCAGAAGCCGAAGCCGATTTTGACGCCTGGACCAAGGGGCGGACGGGCTATCCGATTGTGGATGCCGGGATGCGAGAGCTTTGGGCCACGGGCTGGATGCACAACCGCGTGCGGATGATTGCGGCCTCCTTCCTGATCAAGCATTTGTTGATTGATTGGCGGCGCGGGGAACAGTGGTTTTGGGAGACGCTGGTGGATGCCGATGCGGCGGCCAATGCGTCCAACTGGCAATGGGTTGCCGGCACAGGTGTCGATGCGCCTGTTTTTTCGCGGATGATGGCGCCTCTCACCCAATCCGAAAAATTTGATGCAACCGGCTATATCCGCCAATGGGTCCCGGAATTGGCGGATTTGTCGCCACCCTATATCCATGATCCGGAAGCCTTTGGAATGCGGCCTGCGGCCTATCCGGCCAAGCGGATCGGCCATCGGGAGGCGCGGGACCGTGCCCTGTCTGCCTTTGCCCAGATGCTGGGACGTTAAACCACCGCACTTTCTGGGTCGTGTAAATCAGGGATTGCGCATCCCGGCCCTAATTTGGTTTACTCGTT
>JAHEGQ010000135.1:393-3488 GCA_024645025.1 Sphingomonadaceae bacterium | reverse complement strand
CCCGGAGCGCCTCATGGCACAAGTCAATGGTCGCGTGCGCGCCTGGCGCGCCCAAGCCGCGCTTTTGAGCTACAGCAAGCGCTTGCCGGACGCGGAACGGGCAGCGGCCATGGGCGTTTTTTCGAGCGCCGCCTTGGTTGATTTTTACGCTGCGGCAGAGGCCGAGCAGGATCCGGCAATGGGTCAGTCACCGCTTTTTGGGCAGTTGCGTGATAGCTTTGCAGCCGAAGACGATGCCGCCCGGATTTTTGCGATGAAGGCCTTTGCCACGCAAGGCAACCCAGACGCACTGCAGGCTTATGCGCGTCGCATTGCCCTTGCCCGTGCCGCCGCCCGCATTCGTCCCTCGCTAGATCTGGCGGACCATGTTGCGTTTTTGGTGCCTGCTATGCTGACAGCAGGGCTGGATCGGGATGCGGCACGCTGGACGCCGATCGTTGCGGCGCGCTCAGACGATCTGGGTTGGGGCTTATTGGCGGTTGCCAGTCCTCGCGCCATTGGCCCAGTATCTGCGGACCGTATTCGTCAATTTGGATCCGCAAGTGACAAGGACGGCCCATTGCGCGCCAAATTGCTCTTTGCCGGGCTTGCGGGATTGGGGCGGATCGATGCGGCAACTGTCGGTCCAATGGCCGAAAGCTTTGGCGTGTCGCTTCGAGCGAACCGGGCTTGGACAAATGCTATGGAACGCGCGGTTCGGCTCCGCGCACCCGGCGCGGTCGCGATTTTGAGCGCGGCAGGCCTGCAATCATCCAACTGGGCCGATATTCCGCCATCGCATCTTTACGTCATTGTTTCGGCATTGCGTCGCGTTGGGCTGGAACCGGAAGCCCGGATGATCGCAGCCGAAGCGGTGACACGGGCCTGATATGTATCCCAGCGACGACTTGCGGCTAATTGCCCGGTTTCTGGAAATGATGTCCGCTGAAGCCGGCGCTGCGCGCAACAGCCTGCTGGCCTATCAGTCCGATCTGCGCGCCGCGTCTTCTATTCTGGGTGGTCAATTACACGCAGCAGCGCCGGCCGATTTGCAGCGCCTCAGTGGGCATTGGGCAAATTTGGCCGCGACGTCGGTATCGCGAAAAGCCTCTGCCCTTCGTCGTTTCTTTGCTTTTTTGGCGGATGAGGGGCATCGCGGGGACGACCCGTCGCACGCCTTGCCGCGCCCATCGCGCGGGCGGCCTTTGCCAAGAACGCTTAGCCATCATGACGTCGCCGCGCTGTTCAATGAACTTGAGCGTCGCAAGCAGGTCGCCAATCCCCGATCTGCGGATATCCGTCTTCATGCGCTTGTGGAACTTCTTTACGGGTCTGGTTTACGCGCGACAGAGGCCGTGTCACTGGATGTCAGGGCAATTGGACCTGACCGCCCCTTTGCCATCCTGAAAGGCAAGGGAGACAAGGAACGGCTTGTTCCCGTTTCAGATCGGGCCCGGTCTGCGGTAGGCGCCTGGCTTCAGGTTCGTCCCCAAGGCAGTTCATGGCTGTTTCCATCAGGGCGGACGCATCTAAGCCGGGTGCGGCTGTTCCAAATGATCAAGGAATTGGCGGGGCAGGTGGGTATTCCTCCCGAACGGATTAGCCCCCATGTCCTGCGCCACGCCTTTGCAACGCATTTGCTGGAAGGCGGCGCAGATTTACGCGCGCTGCAATTGCTTTTGGGCCATGCGGATATCGCAACAACCGAAATCTATACCCATGTAGACAGCCGTCGGTTGGTCGAACTTGTAAATTCCCGGCATCCGCTCGTTGACGTTCGGCGTCGGCGCTCCTAACCGCTACGTCATGGTAGCATTGCTTGAATTTGAAAAGCCCGTAGCCGAGCTTCAGGCGCGTATCGCGGAACTGCGCGAAAGCGCGGATACAGCCAATATTGGGCCTGAACTCGCAAAGCTGGAGGCCAAGGCCGATAAACTGCTGCGCGACACCTATGCCAAATTGACGCCTTGGCAGAAAACGCAAGTTGCCCGGCACCCGGAGCGACCGCATTTTAAGCACTTTATCTCAGGCATGGTCGCCGATTTCATGCCCTTGGCCGGTGATCGGGCGTTCGCGGACGATCAGGCGATCATGGGCGGATTGGGCCGGATCGGCGGGCGTCGGGTGATGGTGATCGGTCATGAAAAGGGCGACGACACGGCATCCCGCATCCGGCACAATTTCGGCATGGGCAAGCCAGAGGGGTATCGCAAGGCCATTCGCCTCATGGAACTGGCTGATCGCTTTGGCGTGCCGGTTGTAACGTTGGTTGATACTTCGGGCGCTTTTCCAGGCGTTCAGGCAGAAGAGCGGGGGCAGGCAGAAGCCATTGCCCGGTCGACGGAAAAATGTCTGGAACTGGGCGTGCCGATGGTCGCTGCCATTGTTGGGGAAGGGGGGTCAGGCGGCGCTGTCGCCTTGGCTGCCGCGAACCATATCTTGATGTTTGAGCACGCCGTCTATTCGGTGATTTCGCCTGAAGGTTGCGCATCCATTTTGTGGCGGACGTCGGACAAGGCAGCCGATGCGGCCGAAGCGATGAAGATGACAGCGCAGGATTTGCAACGATTGGGTGTCGCAGATACCATCGTGACAGAGCCTGTGGGCGGTGCCCACCGAAATCATGATGCCGCAATTGCGGCTTTGGCTGGGGCCGTCGGCAAGGCGCTGGACGGCTTGGCTGGCCAGTCGGCGGGGGCCCTGCGGGCCGCACGACGTGAGAAATTTCTGCAAATGGGACTGCTCTGATTGGCGATGTGTGCCAATTGAAACAGCTTTCCTACTTGGGTGTTTGTTTGCTGGATAAGAAAAAGGGCGGCCCATCCACTGGATGGACCGCCCTTTCCACAAAGCTGCAAAAACGCTGCAGGGTTAAGTGGATTATGCAGCAGGAGCAGGCGTCGGAGCGCGCGCAGGAGCCGGCGCTGCCGGCAGCTTGCCATTAACCGTGGTAAAGGCACGGTTCACCCCTTGGCCGACTGACGTCAGAGTGGCGGCAGCAGCAATCGAAACCAGAGCGGCGGCGAGGCCATATTCGACCAAGGTCGCGCCCTTTGAGTTTTTACGAAGATCGTGGATTTTAGAAATCATGATAATTCCCCTTGATGCATTCAGGT
>JAHEGQ010000135.1:0-383 GCA_024645025.1 Sphingomonadaceae bacterium | reverse complement strand
ATTGGCTGAATATTTCTAATATTTCGTAAATCCGCATTTATAAAAAAACAGACGCATCGCATCGGTCCCAATCACTGGCTTGGCCTTGCATTGGGTTGGCGTTGATCGCTAACGATCAAGCATGAAAAAGACGCTAGACACCAAGCAGCCCATGCTGCTGATTGTGGCCGCAGCCCTTATAAATGCCGATCGGCACGTCTTGGTGCAACGCCGCCCAACAGGAAAGCCCATGGCGGGCCTTTGGGAGTTTCCGGGCGGCAAGGTAGAAAAAGGGGAAACCCCTGAAGCAGCATTGGTTCGGGAATTGGAGGAGGAGTTGGGCATCCAGATCGCGCCAGAGGCCTTATCCCCTATCACCTTTGCCTCGGCACCGCTTGGGGATC